>JAHJUF010000444.1 GCA_018829095.1 Pseudomonadota bacterium
CTGGACCCCGGCGATTTCCACGGGCACGTCGGGTGTCAGGCCCGAGGCGGAGTCGAAGTTCACATAGACCTGGTAGCCCTCGGGCCCGGAAAGGTCCAGGAGGCCGATCCGGGTGGACATGTACCCCAACAGGACGATGCCCAGCAGGATAAAGACGCCCACCTTGGCTTCCAGGGAAAAACTTTTCATGGGGATTTTCGCCTACACCACCTTGATGGGGCCATCGGCGCGGCCTTCCACGAACTGCCGCACCACGGGGTCCTCAGTGTTCCGAATCTCGTCCGGCGTTCCCTTGGCAATGATCCTACCCTCATACAACATGGCGATATGGTGCGCAATCTTAAACGCCCCGGCCAGATCGTGGCTGATGACCACGCAGGTGGCCCCGGTGCGGGCCTGGGTGTCCCGGATGAGGGTGTCGATGGCGTCGGCCATGAGGGGGTCGAGCCCGGTGGTGGGTTCGTCGAAGAGGATGATGTGGGGGTCGAGCGCCAGGGCCCGGGCGAGCCCCACCCGCTTTCTCATGCCCCCGGAGAGCTCGGAGGGCATCTTGTCCGAAACCCCTGAAAGACCCACGGAGGCAAGCTTCTCCTCCACGATGTCCCGGATCTCGGCCCGCCGTTTCCTGGTGTGCTCCCGCAGGGGGAAGGCCACGTTGTCGCCCACGTTCATGGAGTCGAACAGGGCCGCGTCCTGGAAAAGCATGCCGAAGCTCTTGCGGATTTCCTTGAGCTGGCGGTTGTTCATGCGGGCCAGATCCTGGCCGTCCACCAGCACCTGGCCGCAATCGGGCTTCATGAGGCCGATCAGGTGCCTCAGGAGCACGGATTTGCCCCCCCCGGACCGGCCGATGATGACCGTGGTCTCGCCCTTTTCCACGGCGAGGTCCAGGTGGTTGAGCACCCGTTGACGCCCGAAGGCCTTGCACACGTCCACAAGTTCGATCATCAGAACATCACGGCCGTAAGGAAGTAGTCGGAAATGAGGATGGCCAAAGACGAGATCACCACGGCGTCCGTGGTGGCCCGGCCCACGCCCTCGGCGCCCCCGCTGGTGTAGTAGCCCTTGTAGCAGCCCACCGTGGTGAGGATGAGCCCGAAAACCGCGGCTTTCACCAGGCCGTTCATCAGGTCGGACATCTCCATGAGTTCCAGGGTTTTGGCCATGAACATGCCGGAGTTGATGCCCAGAAGCTTCACCCCCACGAAATAGCCCCCCACATAGCCCACGAAGTCGGCCATGACCACCAAAAGGGGCAGCATGACGATCCCGGCCAGGATCCGGGGCGTCACCAGGTACTGGACCGGGTCCACGGCCATGGAGGCCAGGGCGTCGATCTGCTGGGTCACCCGCATGGTGCCCAGTTCCGCCGCGATGGCCGACCCGGCCCGGCCCGCCACCACCAGGGCCGTGATGACCGGCCCCAGCTCCCGGGTCACGGAGAGCGCCAGAATGCCCCCCACCAGGCTTTCGGCGGAGAACATGCGGAAGCCGTAATAGGTCTGGAGGGCGATGACCATGCCCGTGAACGCGCCGGTTATGACCACCACCCAGAAGGAGCGCACCCCCACGAACTCCAGCTGCTTCACCAGCAGACGGAGCCGGAACGGCGGCCTGAAGGCCCAGGCCATGGCGGAAAAGAAAAGCACCGCGATGCGCCCGAAGCCCTCCACCAGGGCCAGAAACGGCCGGCCCAACATTTCGAAAAGCCCTTGCACCGTTTTTTTCCGAAAGGTCCGGTTCGGGAAAAAGGGGGAAAGCCGCAACCGGAATCAGCCCCCCATGAAGGTAACCCAAATCCGGTTTTATCCCAACCCCGGGCAATGTCAAGGGAATCAGTCCCGGGAGCCGGGCTTTGGGCGCCGCGCAGGGAAGCCAGGGCCAGGGGAGGGAGGCTTCGGGAAATGGAACGATTGCCCAAATGATGGTTTTTGGGGAACGCGGGCCAAGCCGGACTCCCCCCTTTTTCAAAGGGGGGTTGGGGGAATTCGTTGGAGGAGGCGCGCGGCCTTGACCCGTGTCCCTGTTCCTGTGAAAAAAAGATGGCCCGCGCCGAGGGGGCGGCGCGGGCCTTGGGGGGGAGTGGGTCTGGCCGGGGGGCCAGAGTTGAAAGGGTCGGAGGGGACCTTCCCTTTCAGGAGTGATTCCGTTCTACATCACCCGGGCACAGGGGCCAATGAACCGTTTCATAGCCCGAATGTGAAATGCGTCACATCCCCGGGCCCGTTGCCAGACCGCCGCAGAGGATGGTAAAAGTCGGGCATGGACTCGAAAAAACAGCAGCCGGGCGGCGGCCTGGTGGAAAGGGCCGTGGACCGGGCCCGGGAGTTCTTCCGGGACCCCAGGGCCAGCCATGACTGGGACCACACGGAGCGGGTCATGGCGCTGTGCCGCCGCCTGGGCCCGGCCGAGGGCGCGGACATGGAGATTCTCCTGGTGGCCGCGGCCCTCCACGACATCGCCCGGGGGGAGCAGGACGCCTCCCGGGGGGCGGTGTGCCACGCCGAGGCCGGGGCCCGGCTGGCGGCCGGGGTGATGGCGGACCTGGGGCTTACCGGACCTAGGCGGGAAAACGTGCTCCACTGCATCCGGACCCACCGGTTCCGGGGCTCCGAGGCCCCGGCCACCCTGGAGGCCCGGGTGCTCTTTGACTGCGACAAGCTGGATTCCATCGGGGCCGTCGGCGTGGCCCGGGCCTTCCAGTTCGCCGGGGAGGTGGGGGCCCGGCTCCACAACCGGGAAACGGACCTCGAAGCCACCCGGGCTTACTCCGAGGAGGACACGGGATACCGCGAGTACCGGGTGAAGCTCTCCCGGGTGGCGGACCGCATGCTCACGGACCACGGCCGCCTCCTGGCGAAAAAGCGCCACGCCTTCATGACCGCCTTTTTCCGCCGGTTCCTGCGGGAACACGCCGGAGAGATTTAGCAGGCTGTTTCCGAAAAAGATGACGGCCTGAGGCGATGGGTCCGCCAGCCCAAAACGGCAAGACCTTTGCCCCTCACCCCAAGAGGTTGACAGGGGGCCTGATCGTTTCCCGCTTTTGTGGTATCCTTCCTTTCCGCGCCCCACGGATGGCGGCGCGTCCTGGCCCCGACTCCCGGAAACCAAGCCCCGACATGCCCGAGCCGTCCCGAAAATTCGTTGTCCCGGCCGCCTGCCTCATCGCCCTCTGCGTGGTCCTGGCCTGGTCCAACACCTTTTCCGTTCCCTTCCTGGACGACGATGTGCCCAGCATCGTGGACAACCCTGCGGTCCGGTCGTTCTGGCCCTGGTGGGAGGTCCTGGCCCAGCGGCCCCCCAACCTGGGGGCCCGGCCCGTGGTGCTCCTGTCCCTTGCGGCCAACCACGCGGTCTCCGGCCTGGACCCCTGGAGCTATCACGCGGTGAACCTCCTGGCCCATATCCTGGCCGCCTGGCTCTTGTTCGGCATCCTCCGGCGCACTCTGGCCCGGCTGCCCGGGGCCGGGAGGCGGGCCACGGACCTCACGGCCTTTTTCGTGGCCCTGGCCTGGGCGCTGCACCCCCTCCAGACCCAGGCCGTGACCTACGTGATCCAGCGGTGCGAGGTGTTCATGGGCCTGTTCTTTTTCCTGGCCCTGTACCTGGCCGTCCGGGGCTGGGATTCGGACAGGCCCAGGCCCTGGCGCCTGGCGTCCGTGGGGGCCTGCGTCCTGGGCATGGGGTCCAAGGAAGTCATGGTCGTGGCCCCCCTGGCGATTTTCGCCTACGATTGGGTCTTCGTGCACCGGAGCCTCAAGGGGGCCCTCCGCTCCTCCCCCATGCTCTGGACCGGGTACGCCGCGGCCCTGGGGTTTTTGGCCCTGCTCCGGGCCACCATCCCCGTGGAGGGGGTCCTGGAAACCGGGACGGTCCTGAACCATACCCGGGCCGAATACCTCCTCACCCAGCCCGAAATCCTCCTCCACTACCTGCGCCTGGCCCTGTGGCCCCACCCCCTCGTCTTCAGCTACGGATGGAAAGCGGCCGGCCTTGCCCGGGCCTGGCTGCCGGGCCTGGCGGTCCTGGCCCTGATGGCGGCTTCCGCCTGGGGCGTGGCCCGGAAAAGACCCCTGGGCTATGCCGGGTTCTGGTTCTTCCTGATCCTGGTTCCCACCTCCTGGCTGGCGGCCTTGAACGTCATGGCCGCCGAACACCGCCTGTACCTGCCCCTGGCGGCGGTCTGCGCCGTGGCGGTGGCCGGGGGCCGGGCCGGGGCCCTGGCCCTGGGCGAGCGGCTGTGGCCCGGGCGGGGCCTGCCCCGGGGCGCGGCCCTGGCCGGATGGGCCCTGGCGGCCGTGGCCTGCGCCTCCCTGGGGACGGCCGCCTACGCGCGGAATGGAGTCTACGAAAGCGACGTCCGCCTCTGGGCCGATGCGGCGGAAAAGCGGCCGGACAACTTCCGGGCCCTGAGCAACCTGGGCAAGGTCCTCCTGGACCGGGGGGAGCTGGCCCGGGCCAAGGGGCCCCTGACCCGCACGGTGGAGCTGGCCCCGGACTTTGCCGAGGGGCAATACAACCTGGGCTCCATCCTGGCCATGGAGGGGGAAAACGACCTGGCCGAGAAACACCTCCGCCAGGCCCTGCGCCTGAAACCCGGCCTCACCGAAGCCTGGATCAACCTGGCCCAGGTCTTGTTGGCCAAAAACGCGCACAGAGCGGCCCTGGAAGCCTTGGACCGGGCCCTCAGGCTGGACCCGAAAAACCCCTTTGCCCGGGTCAACCGGGGCATGGCCCTGAGGGCCCTGGGGCTTGATGCCGAGGCCGACCGGGAGATGCGCATGGCCGAAGCCCTGGACCCGGGCCTCCCGCCCCTGCTGATGGCCCGGGCCCTGGCCGAGGAATCCCGGGGCAACTTTCCCGGAGCCGAGGCCCTGTACTGGAAAGCCATCCACGCCAGCCCCCATTGGCCCCATCCCCGGCTGAACCTGGGCATCCTCCAGGCCCGCCAGGGCCGGACCGCCGAGGCCCTGGAGAGCCTGGACACGGCGGTGGCCCTGGCCCCCGGCGATCCCGACGCCTGGTACAACCTGGGGGTGGCCCTGGACCGGGCCGGCCAGGCCGGCCGGGCGGCCAAGGCCTTCCGGAGGGCCCTGGAGCTTCGCCCGGGACACGAAACAGCCCTGTACAACCTGGGCGGGCTCCTGGCCCGGGCCGGGGACATCCCCGGGGCGGTCCGGGCCTGGACCGCGCTCACCGAGGCGCACCCGGGCCACCTGAAGGGCCGGTTGAACCTGGGCAAGGCCCTGCTCCTCCAAAAACACTATGCCCAGGCGGCGGACCAGTTCGCGGCGGCCCTTTCCCTGGACCCGGAAAACGAAACCGCCCGGGAGGGCCTGGATCAGGCCCGGAACATGGCCCCGGGCGCGGCCGGGGAGGGCGGATGAAGGGGCTCCACCTGAAGGTGCTGGAGAAGGACCTTTCCACCCGGAACCCCACTGTCCGAAGCTTGGGAACGATGAGGAGGGCTTTCCGGACATGAAGCACGACCTTGCCAGGCGTCTTGCCAACCTGAAAACCCGGGCCCGGATCGTGGAGGGCATCCGGGAGTTCTTCCGGGAGCGCGGATTCCTGGAGGTGGAGACGCCCGTGCGCATCCCGGCGCCCCTGCCCGAGGCCCACATCCGGGCCATGGAGAGCGAGGGCTGGTTCCTGCACCCCTCGCCGGAATCCTGCATGAAGCGGCTTTTGGCCGCAGGCTCCGGGGACATCTTTTCCCTGTGCCGGGTGTTCAGGGCCGGGGAGCGGGGGGACCGGCACCTGCCCGAGTTCACCCTCCTGGAGTGGTACCGGGCCCGGGCCGGGTACGAGGCCCTCATGGAGGACTGCCAGGGACTCCTCCTCCATCTGGCCGGGCTCCCGGGCCTGGGGCCGCGCCTCTCCTGGGGCGGCCGGGATCTTTCCCTCTCCCCCCCCTGGCCCCGGACCACCGTGACCAGAGCCTTCATCCTCCACGCGGGAAAATCCGTGGGCCAGGCCCTGGCCGATGGCTCCTTTGACGAGGCCATGGGCTTTTCCATCGAGCCGGAACTGGGGCGGGAACAGCCGGAATTCCTAGTGGATTATCCCCTTGAGAAGGGCTCCCTGGCCCGGCGGAAGGCGGGCCATCCCACGGTCTGCGAGCGGTTCGAACTCTACGCGGCGGGCCTGGAGCTGGCCAACGGGTTTTCCGAACTCACGGACCCGGAGGAACAGCGGACGCGGTTCCTGGAGGAGAACCGCGTCCGCCAGGCCCATGGCCTGCCCCCCTGCCCCATGCCGGAAAAATTCCTGGCCGACCTCGCCCATATGCCCCCGGCCGCAGGCATCGCCCTGGGCGTGGACCGCCTGGTCATGCTCCTCACCGGAGCCTCTGACATCGCCGAAGTGGTGGCCTTCACCCCCGAGGAATTGTAAAAGCGGCTTGGAAAAACCTGGAGAGACAACGTATATTCAGGAGAAGGGCGGGCGAGGAGCCATGGCCGCCCGTCAAGGAAAGGGCGGCCTTTCAGAAGGAGGGCGAAACAGATGGGGACTGGAAGGCTTGGCCCGGGGGAGCCTGGCGGCTCCCCCGGAATGGGCTTGGGATCAGGCGGAGGGAAGGGCGTCCTGGATGTATTCGCCCACCAGGCGCTGGCTGTCCTCGGGGGTTATGACCGAAGGCAGGCGTTCGGTGGCCAGGCGGATGGCCAGGTCCACCAGGTCGGCGCGGAACTGGTGGCGGGCCACCTCGATCTGGTGGCCGGTGCGCTGTCCCGCCTCCTCCAGCAGCCGCTGGGCCTCGGCCTGAGCCTGCTCGATGATCCTTTTCCTGGAAAGCTCCCCCTCCTCGGCCATGCGGGCCTTCAGGTCCGCCAGCTGGGAGTCCCGGGCTTCCATCATCTGCTTCAGGTCGGCCAGTTCCCGGGCCACGGCGAGGCGGCGGTCCTCCACGTCCTGGAGTTCCTTGGCCACTTCGTCGCCCTGGCCCCGGAGGAAGGCCATGAGGGGCTTTCTGCCGAATTTGTAGATGATTCCGAAGAGGATGGCGGAATTGATCCACATCATGACGGTGTCGTAGACGGGCCGCCATTCCCCTCCGGCCGCCCAGGCCGGGGCCGCGCCCAAAAGGGCCCCCGCGAAAAGCCCCGTAATCAGAAGCGCTCTGTGCATGATCTTGTCACCTCACTGGCTTGGCCAGCCCTTTATCCCAGGCTCCGGCCCAGGATCTTCTCCATGACCGCCATCCCAAGGTCCCGGGCCTCGGTTTCCAGGCTCTTCCGGGCCTCGGCGATCTGAGCCTCCACCTTTTGGACCGTTTCCTGGCGGGTGTGCTCCACCTTCTTCCGGGCTTCGGCCAGGATGCCATCGGCCTCCTTGCCGCCCTCGGCGTCCAGGCGCTCCTTCACCTCCAGAGCCTCCTTCCTGGCCGCAGCCTCAAAGACGGCGAGCTCGGCCTGCAGGCCCTCCATCTTCTCCCGGGTCTGGCGGATCTCCGCGCCGGCCGCCTCCACCCGCTCCTCGCGCTCGCGCATCACCCCGCGCAGCGGCTTGAACATGAGCCGGTTGATGAGGAAAAGAAAGATGAGGAACGACACCATCTGCGCAATCACCGTCGCGTTGATGGTGATAAGCGCTTTCGTCTCTATGAATTCCACCATGGCCCTATCCCAATATACAGCCTGTGCAATGGCGTGACCACAGCCCTTTGGGGCATTGGCCGCCGGGCGGCCGGGGACCGGGCCAACAGCCCTTTCCCGGCCTTTTTCATTCCTGGCGCTGGGCCGTCCTGGCTACACCACGAACAGGAGAAGCAGGGCGACGACCAGGGAGTAGATGCCCGTGGACTCGGAAACCGCCTGGCCCACCAGCATGGTCCGGGTCAGGAGGCCGGCCTCCTTGGGGTTCTTCCCGATGGCCTCGCAGGCCTTGCCCGCTGTGAAACCTTCGCCCAGGCCTGGGCCCAGGGCTCCGATGCCCATGCAGATGCCCGCGCCCAGAAAAGCCGCCGCCTTGATCAGATCCGCGCCTTCGATAGCCATTGCTCTTCCTCCTTTTGGTTCGAAAGGGCTCCCCTTCGGGGAACCGGAAAAATCGGGAAAATCCGGCGCGTTGGCCGGGTCCCCTTATCTATACGACGAAGATCAGGAGCAGGGAAATCACCAGAGCGTAGATGCCCGTGGATTCAGTCACCGCCATACCCACCAGCATGAGGCGTGTGATGTCCCCGGTGCCCGCCTCGCTTCTTGAAATCCATTTCACCGCGTTTTGGGCCACCACCCCCAGCCCCAGACCGGGGCCGAAAGCGCCGAAGCCCATACAAAGGCCCGCCGCCAGAAGGGCCGCCGAGGGCGCGATGAGAGTCGTGGCCTCGTTGTTCCGGAAAATGAGAACAAAGGAGATCAGCACGCCATAAATGGCCGTGGTCTGGCTCACCGCCTGGCCCAGGAGCATGATATTGGTGACCGGCCCGGCCCGTTCGGGATTCCGGGCCACGCCATCGCAGGCGGCCCGGGCCACAAGCCCGCCGCCGATGCCCGGACCGATGGCCGCGAAGCCCGTGGCCAGGCCCGCTCCCAGCAGGGCCGCCCAGGCGGGGTTGAACGGCTGGGCGGAAAAATTCGAAAAAAGCAGGATGAACGACACCACCATGGCAAAGATGGCCGGAGTCTGGCACACGGCCGAACCGATGAGCATGGTGGTCATGAGGCGGCCGCCCATGGCAGGCTGATGGGTGGTGCCCTGGCAGGCCGCCCCGGCTGGAAAACCCGAGCCGATGCTGGAACCGAAGGCCCCCAGACCCATGCACAGGCCCGCGGACAGGGAGGACATGGCAAAGAGCCAGGAATGGGTGGGGAAGTTGACGAACAGGAGGAGCATGGCCACCACCAGAGCAAAGATGGCCGCGCTCTCGGCCATGGCCTGGCCCACCAGCATGGTCTTGAAGACTTCTCCCGAAAGCTCCGGCTTCCGGGAGACGGCCTCGTTGGCCTGGCCGGCCGTGTAGCCCTCCCCCAGGGCCGCGCCGATGGCTCCCAGGCCCATGCAGAGCCCGGCCCCGGCATAGGCCGCCATCTTGATCACCGTTTCAGCGTCCCACTGGATCATCATTTCACCTGAATCGAAATGTACACGGTCGTCAGCATGGTGAACACAAAGGCCTGGATGGTGCCCACGAACAGGCCGAAGAAGGCCAGGAGAAAAGGCGGAAGCACCAGGCTGTAGGCCAGATGGGAGATCACCAGGATGATGATGGAGCCTCCCATGATGTTGCCGAAGAGCCGGAAGGAGATGGAGATGACGTTGGCGATCTCCCCCACCAAGTTAAGCGGCAGCATGAAGGGAAAGGGCTCGATGTACTCCTTGGCGTAGCCCTTGAATCCCTTGGCCCGGATGCCGGACACGTGGGCGACGAGAAAGCCTAGGATGCCCAGGGAGAGCGGGGTGTTCAGGTCCTTGGTGGGCTCTTCCAGATGGGGGATGGTCCCCAGCCAGTTGCACAGGAGCAGGAACATGAAAAGCGCGCAGATCAAGGGCCCGTAGGTCTTTGCCCGCTCCTTGCCCAGGGTGTCCTCCACCAGCCCGTAGAGGTGGAACACGAAAAGCTCCCCCACTACCTGGATGGGGCCGGGAACCAACGAGCGGCCCCGCACGGCGAAAAAGCCGAACAGGAGCAGAAGCCCGATGACGGTCCAGGTCATGACCATGGCCTCGAAGTTGAAGGCCAGATCCCAACCGCCCAGATGCACGATGATCTGGTGTATGTTTCCTAAGTCGTCCATGCCCTATATCCGCCGTTTCCTGGCCGCGAACAGCGGCCCCACCACCGCGTGGTCCGCCAGGATCACCATCTGTATGGAAAAAAGCCCCCCCGCCACGGCGAAGACGTTGATGCTTTCCCGGGTGAGGCCCAGGTAGAGGGGGATGGCCATGAAAACGTATCGGAAAAAGAGGGAAGACAGGGCCTTGAGGACGACCCGCCGCCGGTCGCCCGTCACGCGGACGGGAAGCCCACGTCCCATGAGGATGAAATTGATGATGGAGAACAGGGCTCCCAGGACGATGCCCCGGGCCAGAGGGGCGGCCCCGAACAGGAGGCAGACCGCCGCCGCGAAGAGGGCGGAGAAGGCCGCCGCGCGGCCATAGCGCCTGCAAATGACTTGGATTTGTTCCATGAACGCATGGGCGGGGGCCGGTCAGGCGCTGCGGTCAGAGTCCTCGCCGTCTTCCTCTTTTTTGTCGTTTTCCGTAAGTTCCATGATCTGACGGTAGCAGACCACCGCCCCGCCCACCACTCCCAGGATCGTGCCCACGGCGGTGAACACCCCCCGGGTACCGAGCCAGCCGTCGGCCTTGTGCCCCACGTAGAAGAGCAAAAGGATGCAGCCCGCCATGGTCAAACCCAGTTGGGTGACGATGGTGGCATCCCTGGCCCACGCCCGGTTCTTCCGCAAATCGAAAAGCTTTTTCACTTTTCCGCCCTTCCCGGAAAAAACGCCCGCCGCCGGAAGCGGCGGCCTCCGGATGCGCCCCCCGGGGAAGCGAGGTCAGTTAACAAATCTGGACACGGGCTGTCAACCCGTTATAATAGGAGGGATCGCCACCGGCGTCCCCCTTCGGCCCGACAGGGGCGGCGGATGCCGGGCCCCGGCCGGTACCAGGCCGGGGAATCTTTTTTTGCAGGCTTTGGGGAAAACGTCCTCCGCGGAGTCGCGCCTTGCACCCCGTCCCTGCTGCGCATGGTCTGCGTGCGCTTTTCAGGGATTCGCGCGCTCTGCGGTTCATCGTTTTCCGGCGGCCTGCCTTGAGGAGAGTATCATGATCCCGGATTTTTCCGAAACCTTTGCCAAGTACGACTCCCTGGCGGCCTTTGCGGAAGCCACCTTCGACAAGGTGGCTGCAACCTATCCGGACCTGACCGCCTGCCACGCGGGTTGCGCCGACTGCTGCCACGCCCTCTTCGACCTGTCCCTGGTGGAGGCCCTGTACCTGAACCGGAAGTTCAACGAAAAATTCTCCGGAGCCCAGCGGGACCGTATTATCGAGCGGGCCAACGCCGCGGACCGCAAGGCCCACGTCGTCAAGCGGGATGCGGCCAATGCCGTGGCCCGGGGCAAGGACATGGAAGAGGTTTTCGCCAAGGTGTCCTGGGAGCGGGTGCGCTGCCCCCTGCTTTCCGATGACGACCGGTGCGAGATGTACGAAAGCCGGCCCATCACCTGCCGCATCTACGGCATCCCCACCTCCACGGAAGGCAAGTCCCACATCTGCGGAAAGACCAGGTTTTCCGAAGGCCGCGCCTATCCCACGGCGAACATGGACGCCCTGCACCGCCAGCTCTACATCCTGTCCCAGGAACTGGTGGACGCCATGCCCACCCGCCACGTGAAGATGGCCGACATGCTGGTGCCTCTGTCCATGGCCCTCCTGACGGACTACAATGAGGAATACCTGGGCATCGCCCGCCCCGAGCCCGAGCCCGGATCTTGCGAAAAACCCCGGCACGGAAAAAAAGGGGTGCTGTGATGGAGAGAACCTCATGAGCGAAAAAATGACCAGGGAAGAGGAAGACGCCCTGAAGAAGGCGGTTTTCGACGGCATGTCCGAGCGCCGCCAAAACCAGATCATGAGGCGGGGCTACGAAAAGTGGGACCCCTTCCTGGCGCCCAAGGACCCCATAGACATCCGCACGGACCCCACCAAACGCACCAGCAAAATGCTCATGCGGGAGTTCCTCCAGACCGTGTCGGCTGAGGAGTACTCCAACAGCTACGGCCGGGGGGTTTTGGAGATGGCCATGGGCCTGGTGAACAACGAGGAACGGTTCCTGGGCATGTTCGAGTTCTCCTGCTGGTACCGGGACCTGCTGGAACGGGAAAAACCGGAAACGGAGTCCTGATTGGGAGAGCCCGAATCCGATCTTTCCCGGGAGCTGCTGGAAAGGGTGTTCACCTGGGGCAGAGTTCTTCTTTCCAGCCTCACCAGCCAGGAGACCGGCGTCCCGGGCCACTCCAGGGCCGAAATCCGCCGGGCCCTTCGGGAACTGGTGGATGGGGGCCGCCTGCGTTTTGCCGATGAGGGGGGCAGCGCCTGGGTGGAGATGGGGCCGCTGGCTCCCATCCGGGTGGGGCGATGCCTGGTCCTGGTGCCCGCCGGCCGGGAGAAGGAAGGGGTGGACCCGGGGGACGTGCCCGTGTCCCTGCTCCCTGGCCCGGCCTTTGGTTGCGGCCGCCACCCCACCACCCGCATCGCCCTGGTGCTTCTGGAAAAGGCCTTGATGCCCGGGGGATTTCTCAAGCCGGATCTCCGGGATGAGGCCCTGGACGCGGGCTGCGGCACCGGGGTCCTGGGCATCGCCGCCGTGCGCCTGGGCATGACCCGGGCCCTTCTTGTGGACAACGACCCGGCCGCCGTGGACGAGGCCTGGAAAAACGCCGCAGCCAACCGGGTGGTTCCCCGGGTCCGAGTGACGGATAAGTCCCTGGAATCCCTGACCCAGAGCTTTTCCCTCATCCTGGCCAACCTCCGGGGGCCCACCCTCCACGGCCTCCTCCCCTGGCTGGCCGGGACCCTGGTCCCTGAGGGGGTCCTCATCGTCAGCGGTATGCGCCCGGACGAGACGGACCGGTTCATCGCCGCCGCTGCCGGGGCCGGATTCGAGATCCTGGAAACCGCCGCAGCAGCCGGCTGGGGCGGCGCGGCCCTTGCCCGGACGCCTTGACCCCCCGTTGCCCAGGCGCGTTCCAAAAGCGAAGAAAACCGGTTAATTACGCGGTTCTCCCAGCGGACCTCGCCGAAAAGGTGGGGACCGGCCGGTTTTCCCCTGGGGCCGGGTCATGGAAGGTTTCTCCCGGCCCCCCTTTGTGTTATGGACCCACGGAAACGGAAACCATCCCGGCGCGCCCCCCACTCTTCCCAAGGGCGGCAGGGGGACGGGACCCGGCCGCCGGGACAGCCCGGAACATGGCCCCTGCCTTATAAAATCGAGGAAGGAGGCCCCGCCGCCGGGCCATCACGACAAACACCGGGGAGCCTTCCCGGACATGGATGCGCGAGGAGACAGAATGGACAAGCCCAAGGATGTGGACGAATACATCGCCGAGTGGCGCGGGGCGGTGGCCGGCAACCCCGAGTGCTCCAACAGCCGCTATAACCTGGCCGTGGGGCTCATCGGCAAAGGGCTGCTGGACGAGGCTGTGGAGGAACTCCAGGCGGCCATAGACATCAGCCCCCAGCTGGCCGAAGCCTATGTCCAGCTGGGCGGCATCCGCCTGGCCAAGGGCGACCTGGACGGCTGCATGTACTACAACCGTTCGGCCACCCAGGTCCGGGCCGGCTTTGCCATAGGCTTTGGCAACCTGGGATTCTGCCACCTGCAAAAGGGCGAGGTGGACGATGCGGTTCGCAACCTCAGGAAGGCCATCAACTACAACCCCAACTTTGTCCAGGCCTACGTCACCCTGGCCACCGCCTACATAACCCAGGGCCTGGTGGACGAGAGCATCGCCGCCTGCGAAAAGGCCCTGGAGCTGCACCCGGAATTTGCCGTGGCCCACAACAACCTGGCCCTGGCCTACATGGAAAAAGGCGATTTCCAAAAAGCCCTGGAGCACATCGACCGGGCTCGGGAGCTGGGCTACGAGGTGCTGCCCGAGGTTCTCCAGGAGCTGGAGTCCCACCGATAGCAGGCAGCCAACAGGCTGATAAAAGACTGATCCACTGGGCCGGGCGGCTTGCACCCCGTTGTTCCCCAAAAGCCTGGGGTGAGCCGGTTTTCCCGCAGGCCGCCAGGCCTTTGCTCTCCCAATAAAGGAATCAAGGCTTGAGCGCGCCGGACACGAGGTTCACCCGGGTGGTGGCCATGGAGGGCGGCGCGGCACCCGCCGGGGGGGAAGTTCTGGAAGCCCCCCTGCCCCTTTCCGCCCGCCCCGGGGAGGACGCCACCGCCCCCGTCACCTTCGGCCAGTATTTCGAGGCGGTCATCCGCATGCTTTCCGGCCCTGGCGAGGTCCTGCTGCGCCGGGCCGTGGGAGCCGCCCTGTCCTGTCCCGGCCCCTACAAGGGCCTTATCACGGAAGTGGAAATCCGCTCCGAACGCCATGGGGCCTTCTACCATCCCGCCCGCATCCGGGCAGTCACCGGGGACGGCCCGGCGCTCCTCGCGGGAAACGTGGCCGTGTCCCCTTCGGGGCTCGCCCTGGTGGAATCCGA
This sequence comes from Pseudomonadota bacterium, assembly GCA_018829095.1. GTDB lineage: Bacteria > Desulfobacterota > Desulfobacteria > Desulfobacterales > Desulfatibacillaceae > JAHJUF01. The sequence continues at coordinate 14,170 of JAHJUF010000444.1, forward strand.
GGGGAAGCTCCTTACGGCCCTCTCCGGCCAGGCCCCCTCCGGCCTCCCCGCGCTGTACGGCACGGCCCGGGCGCCGCTGGACCAGGGGCGCGAGACCCGGATGCTCCTGGTGGAGTGGTTCGAGGACTTTTCGGAATTCCACCTGGACGGCGGTGGCGGGATTTCGGTCTGGGACGACGACCGGGGTCACTTCACCCTGGGACCGGACCGGGCTGCCGGGGTGTACGAGGCCGCAGGCCGCATCCTGGCCCTCTACTATGACCCGGACACGGCCCTGGGGGTGACGGGCTGGAACCAGGCGGCCGGGGACTTCGTGGCCCGGGTGGACGGAAACGGCACCCAGGTGCGTCTGGTGACGGCCCGGGCCCTGGGCTCCCTCACCGAGCCCGGGGACGTCCTTTCGGACGCCTTCTGGTTCGTGCTGAACACCTCGCTTCGCCTGCGCCTGGACCGGGTCCTGGGCACGGGCCCCTGGGGCCTGGCCGGAGACTGGTCCGTGGCCCCCATCCTCCGGGGTTTGCTGGCGGGCCTTTCGGCCCGGGCCGCGCGCACCGGCCGGCACCCGGACCTTTCCCGGAACCTTTTGGAGCTTCTGTCCGGCCTGGGGGAGGAACGCCTGGAGGCAGCCTGCCGGGTGCTGGCCGGCTCCTGCGACCCATGCCGTTCCGAAACCTCCCTCCTGGCCGCCTGCGCGACCGCCCACGGCCAGGCCCTGGGCAGCCTGTTTCAGGCGGAAAGCCCTGACCTTTGGGGTTGACAAAGCTTGAACATCGAAATACAGATTCCCCATTTATGCCTGCTCCTGCGTAGAATAGAAGAGGAATGCCTGAAGGATCAGACATCCTGAATCATATAGGGAAAAAAAGGAGAGGAGGTGGCCCACCGCCGCCCTAGTGGGCGGAATCGGAAGCGTTGTATTCTCAATCTCTTGGAAACATCACCACCAGACGGAGGTAAGTCATGCCGAAACATGAAACCCCCTTGTTGGACGAGCTTGAGTCCGGGCCCTGGCCAAGCTTTGTTTCCGACATCAAGGCAGAGGCGGCATCCCGCGCCAAGAACGAAAAGAACGTCGAATTCCAGATCCCGGTGGATGTCTGCGATGACCTTCTGGGCGTTCTGGAGCTTTCCTACAAGCACGGCCGGACCCACTGGAAGCACGGCGGCATCGTGGGCGTGTTCGGTTACGGCGGCGGCGTCATCGGTCGTTACTGCGACCAGCCGGGAATGTTCCCCGGCGTGGCCCACTTCCACACCGTCCGCGTGAACCAGCCCGGCGGCAAGTTCTACAACACCGCCTATCTGAAGCAACTCTGCGATCTGTGGGAGTTCCGCGGCTCGGGCCTCACCAACATGCACGGCTCCACGGGCGACATCATCCTCATCGGCACCCAGACGCCCCAGCTTGAGGAAATCTTCTACGATCTGACCCACAACATGAACCAGGACCTGGGCGGCTCGGGCTCCAACCTCCGGACCCCGGCGGACTGCATCGGCTCCGCCCGCTGCGAGTATGCCTGTTACGACACCCAGTCCATGTGCTATGCGCTCACCCAGGAATACCAGGACGAGCTGCACCGTCCGGCCTTCCCCTACAAGTTCAAGTTCAAGTTCGACGGCTGCCCCAACTGCTGCGTGGCTTCCATCGCCCGTTCGGACATGAGCTTCATCGGTCTGTGGCGCGATGAGATCCGCATCGACCAGGCGGCCGTGGCCGCCTACGTGGGCGGCGAGATTCAGCCCAACGGCGGTGCCCACGCCGGCCGCGACTGGGGCAAGTTCGACATCCAGAAAGAGGTCATCGGCCTGTGCCCCACCGAGTGCATGCGCTACGAGGGCGGCAAGCTTGAAATCGACAACAAGGAGTGCACCCACTGCATGCACTGCATCAACGTCATGCCGCGCGCGCTCCGCATCGGAAATGACCGTGGCTGCGCCATCCTGGTGGGCGCCAAGGCCCCCATCCTCGACGGTGCCCAGATGGGCTCGCTGCTGGTTCCCTTCATCTCCGTGGAGGACCCCTACGACGAGGTCAAGGAAGTCATCGAGAAGGTGTGGGACTATTGGATGGAAGAGGGCAAAAACCGCGAACGGCTTGGCGAGCTCATCAAGCGCCAGGGCTTCCAGAAGCTTTTGGAGGCCACCGATATCGAGGCAAGTCCGCTCCACGTCTCCGAGCCGCGCTCCAACCCCTACATTTTCTGGAAGGAAGAGGAAGTGGAAGGCGGTTGGGAACGCGACGTCAAGGCTTACAGAAAAGATCATCTCAGATAGGGGGTGGAAACAATGGCTTTCATTTCTTCCGGATACAATCCAGACAAGCCCATGGAGGACCGCATCACCGACATCGGTCCTCGCAAATTCGACGAGTTCTACCCGCCGGTGATCAAGGCCAACAAGGGCAAGTGGCTCTACCACGAGATCCTTGAGCCCGGCGTGCTGGTCCATGTCTCCGAGACCGGCGACAAGGTTTTCACCGTCCGCGTGGGCGGCGCCCGTCTCATGAGCGTCACCATGATCCGCGAGATCTGCGAAATCGCGGACAAGCACTGCGGCGGCTACGTGCGCTGGACCACGCGTAACAACGTGGAGTTCATGGTGGACAGCCTGGACAAAGTGGCCCCTCTGAAGGCGGAACTCCTTTCCCGCAAGCAGATCGGCGGAGGCTTCAAGTTCCCCATCGGCGGCACGGGCGCGGGCATCACCAACATCGTCCACACCCAGGGCTGGATTCACTGCCACACCCCGGCCACGGACGGATCCGGCCCGGTGAAGGCCGCCATGGACGTCCTGTTCGACCAATTCACCAGCATGAAGCTCCCGGCCCACCTGCGCATCTCGCTGGCCTGCTGCCTGAACATGTGCGGTGCGGTGCATTGCTCGGACATCGCCATCCTGGGCTTCCACAGAAAACCGCCCATGCTGGACCATGAGTACCTGGACAAGATGTGCGAGATCCCACTGGCCATCGCAGCCTGCCCCACCGCGGCCATCAAACCCGCCAAGGTGGAAGTGGACGGCCAGAAGCTGAACTCCGTGGCGGTGAAAAACAGCCGCTGCATGTTCTGCGGCAACTGCTACACCATGTGCCCGGCCATGCCGCTGGCGGACAAAGAAGGCGACGGCATCGTGCTCATGGCGGGCGGCAAGGTCTCCAACCGGATCTCTCCGCCCAAGTTCTCCAAGGTCGTGGTGGCGTTCCTCCCCAACGAGGCACCCCGCTGGGCCTCCACCACGGATGCCATCCAGAAGATGGTCAACGCCTACTCCAACGGCGCCCGCAAGTACGAGCGCCTGGGCGACTGGGCCGAGCGCATCGGCTGGGAGCGGTTCTTTTCGGTCTGCGACCTGCCCTTCACGCACCATCTCATCGATGATTTCCGGGATCCTGCGTACTACACCTGGCGTCAAACGACCCAGTTCAAGTTTTAACCCAAACCGTGCATAGGTGCGGAATTGACAAGCGCGGCGCGGGGAGGGGACACCCTCTCCGCGCCGCGCCTCTTGAAAAGGGGAGCGCATGGCCACTGATGAGCAGAAAAAACTGATCGTGGAAGCCCTGGAGAAAAAAACGGGCAAATCCAAGTTCTACCTGAAGGACTTCTACACCATGATCCCGGACTTGAAGCCCCGGGCGATCAAGAATATCGTCAACGAAATGGTGGCCGACGGAATTCTGGAGTATTGGTCCTCCGGCTCCACCACCCTCATCGGCCTGAAGGGCGTGGGCAAACAGGCCGGAGCCGAGCACGAGGACTAAGCGTCCTCCTGCTGACGGCTGACCGGCTGACCCCGAAAGAGTCCAAACGCATTCATGGCCCTTCCCCGAATCACCATATCCGGGCTTTGCGGGGGTTCCGGGAAGACCATCCTTTCCGTGGGGCTCATCGCGGCCTGGACCGCCTCCGGCCAAAGCGTCGTCCCCTTCAAGAAGGGGCCCGACTACATCGACGCCGGATGGCTCGCCCAGGCTGCGGGCCGGCCCTGCTCCAACCTGGACACGTTCCTGGTGGACCCGGCGGATACCCTGGCCCTGTTTCTCCGCCGGGCCCGCCCGGAATCCTTCAATATCATCGAGGGAAACCGGGGACTCTTCGACAGCATCGACATCGAGGGAACCACCAGCACGGCGGAACTCGCCAAGCTTCTGGTCTCCCCCGTGGTCCTGGTGGTGGACTGCACCAAGACCACCCGCACCATGGCGGCCCTCCTCATGGGCTGCTCCCACTTCGACCCCCAGGTGGATGTCCGGGGCGTGGTGCTAAACCGCGTCGCCAACTCCCGCCACGAGGAAAAGCTCCGAGTCAACATCGAGCGCTACTGCGGCATCGCGGTCCTGGGCGCCTTCCCCAAATTCACCCGGGACGACTTCCCCGAACGCCACATGGGACTGGTGCCTGCGCCGGAACACCAGTGGGCTGTGGACGCCGCCGCCCGTATGGGCGAACTGGTAAAAAAACACGTGGACATCGACCGGGTGGCGGATATCGCCCGGTCCCCCCTGATCCCCGAACCCCGGCCGGGCAAGGGGGGCCTGGGGGAACTGCGCCTGGAAGCCCTTGATGCGGCGGAATCCAGTCGGCCTGTGGTGGGGGTGGTGCGCGACTCGGCTTTCCAGTTCTACTATCCCGAGAACCTCGAAGCCCTGACCGCAGCCGGGGCCGAAATTCGGGAGGTGAGCCTCCTCACCGGCGAGAGTCTTTCCGGCCTGGATGCCCTGTACATCGGCGGCGGATTCCCCGAGACTCACGCCGAGGCCCTTTCGGGCAACCCCGTGGTCACCCGGGAACTTCGGGAACGGGTGGAAGAGGGCCTGCCCGTGTACGCCGAGTGCGGCGGACTCATGGTCCTGGGCCTTTCCCTTTCGGAAAACGGCCAGACCTGGCCCATGGCCGGGGTGCTGCCCATCCGGTTCGGCCTCTCCAAGAGGCCCCGGGGCCATGGCTACACCCAGTGCACCGTGGACACGGAAAACCCCTTCTTCCCCCCTGGAACGGTCCTGAAAGGCCACGAGTTCCACTATTCCCATCCCCTGGAAATCCTGGGCGAAACCCATGCGTTCGCCTTTGCCATGTCCCGGGGCAAGGGCCTGTCCCAGGGCCGGGACGGCATCCTGTACAAAAACGTCCTGGCCACCTACACCCACATCCACGCCCTGGGAACCCCCCAATGGGCCCCCGGCCTGGTAGCCGCCGCAAGACGGCACCGGGACAGGTAATGAGGATGGAGCGGCACAAGATGTTGGGGTGAGCGGGAATCGTAGGTTGGGCTGAGGAACGAAGCCCAACAAATGGATTTTATTCCTTGTTTCTTTTGTATGAATACGGGGTGGGAGCAAACAAGGCAAGGAAGAAGAAAACGCGCCACAACAAAAGGATGGGGGCCATTGTTGGCTTCGTTCCTCAGCCCAACCTACGAGACTTTCATTTAATGAGGGCGACTTGAAGAACAGAAAGAGGTTTATTTTGGCGATGTCTTGTTGCGGCATCTTTATATTAGGCATAGTCATAGGCGCAATGATAGGTAGCTCTCTTTTTTCGTCAATGTGTTCAGATACTATAAGGTCAAACAATGCTATAGATGTAATAACGACCTCGATAGCACTAAACGATCTTAGGAATGGCAATATTGACGAGAGTATTAAATTGCTTGAAACAATCATGAACGGCAATTTGGCTGCTCTAAAAATTACTGAAAGCCACAATGATAGGACCAGAGACACCGTAGCAAAAGCGATAAACATAGCCGAAGAATATCAAAACAAATACCATAAAAACGACAAATAGCCTGGTTGGGTGGGTGGTTCTTGCGCAACGCGCAAGGATCACCCAACATTTTGTCATGGGTTGTCGACAACGTTTTTCACATACATGGCCCAATCCTGTTGGGTGAACCCGCGCTTCGCGCGGAACCACCCAACCTACGCGATGACTACATCTTGTGGTTTCTGAATTTCCCTGAAATCGTGCACTCCCGCCACATCTCCGCAAGCGGATTGTCCGTTGCCCTGACAACGCCATGATGCAAGTTTTTTTGAAGGGGGGTGCAGGGGGGAAACTTTTTTTCCAAAAAACGTTTCCCCCCTGCGGGGCCTTGAAAATTCTACAGCGCCCGGAGGAACAGGGCCTTCAGGTAGGAGCCTTCCGTGAAGGGCAGCAGTTCCAGGTGGTCCGGGGCGTGGGTGGTTGACTTCAGGAGCTGGAGGGGTCGGCGGGCCCGGGCGGCGGCTTCCATGACCACGTGGCGGAACTCGGGCTCGGACAGGTGCCCCGAGCAGGAACAGGTCACCAG
>JAHJUF010000445.1 GCA_018829095.1 Pseudomonadota bacterium
CGTGTGGCTGGATGGCGTGGAGATCTGGGCGGCTGATTCGGGCGTCACCTGGTCGTATGACCTGGCCCTGGTGGAGGGGGACAACCTGTTCTCCCTGACTTCCCAGGACCTGTTGGGCAACGAGAGCGATGCCACCACCGGGAGCATCTTCCTGGATACCGTGTTTCCTGTCGATCCCACGGTGACCAGCGCGGACCCGGCGGCCGGGGTTCCCACCACGGATATCCTGGTGGACCTCACCTGGAACCCGGGCACGGACGAGGGGACCGGCGTGGCGGGCTATTCCTGGTTGATGGACCAGTCCCCGGTCACCACGCCGCCCGAGACGGTCACGGGCGAATCCCTGCCCCTCACCGTTGCCATCGGCCCGGCCGAGGGCGACTGGTATATCCACGTGAGCACCGTGGATGGGGCGGGCAACTGGACCTCCACCTATCATTACGGGCCCTGGGTTTTGGACCTCACCGGGCCCGATGCGCCGGTCATCACCACGGACGGCGGCAATGGCCCGGGGGTGGATTTCGGCACCGCGAACCCGGACGCGGTCCTCGCGGGTACGGTGGGTGCGGATGCGGCCCAGGTCCTGGTGAACGGATCGGATGAAGGCGTGACCTACACGGCCGGGGAAACGGCCTGGACCTGGACCGGCAGCCTGGAACCCGGGGCCAACCGGATTTCGGTGGCCGCCGTGGATGCGGCGGAGAACCAGGGACCGGAGGCGGGCATCACCGTCACCTTCCGCCTGGAACCCGGGGATTTCTACGTGAACCCGGCCCAGGGCACGGACGGCCCGGCCTTCGGGCTTTCCCCGGACGCCGGGGCCTTTGCCTCCCTGCACTTTGCCGTGGACCTGGTGAACGCCGGTGAACCCGGCGCTTACACCCTCCACGCGGCCGCGGGCGACTACCGAGTCGAGCCCCTGGGCAGCGAGGCCGACGCCCCGCTGGTCATCACCATGAACGATGTGGCCCTGGTGGGCGCCGGCCAGGCTGTGACCCTGCTTTCGGGCGCGGACGCGGTCTCCTGGCTCACGGCCGTCACCGTGGCCGCGGACGGGGTCTCGGTGCGGGGCCTGGCCACGGACCGCTTCGACCTGGGCATCGAGGTGCGGGACAACTTCCTCTTTGTCCTCATCACGGACAACGCCCTGGCGGGCTACGAGGCCTGTGTGGACTTCGGGGCCAGCGACGGCTCCATCCTCCGGAACCGCATCCTGGCACCGGCCGATGGGGAAGGGCTCGTGGGCATCCGGGCGCGGAACGGCTCCCCCATGATCGAGAACAACCTGGTGGTGGGACTTTCCACGGGCCTTCTCCTGTCCATGTCCGGCTCCCCGGTGTTTTTCAACACCATCGTGGAAAACGGCCTGGGCGTGGACGCGGACCAGGGGCCGGGGGTGATCCTCACCGGCAACATCATCGCCTTCAACCAGTCGGGCGCGGTTCTGGCCATGGGCGCCACGGAGTCGGAGAACGATTTCTTCGGCAACGTGGAATTCGATCTCGCCGGCTTGCCGGACTCCCTGGGCGGCACTCTGTATGAGGACCCGCTCTTTGTGAACCGGGCTGCCGGGGACTTCCGCATCCAGGGGGTTTCTCCCTGCGTGGACGCCACCACCCGGGCAGACCCGGGAATGGACCTGGACGGTCTGGCCCGGCCTCAGCACACGGCCTGGGACATGGGCGCCCTGGAGAAAGAGGCCTTTGATACGGACGGCGACGGCCTGGTGGATTATGTGGAAACCGGAACCGGCGTCTACGTGAGCGAGAGGGATACGGGCACGGCCCCCAACAACCCGGACACGGACGGTGACGGCCTGGGTGACGGGGTGGAACCCGGGGCCTTTGGCACCGATCCCAACCGGGCGGATACGGATGGCGACACGGTGGACGATGGCCAGGAGATTTTGGACGGCACCAGCCCCCTTGATCCCTACTCATTCATCCTGCCTGCCGGCGCACCGCCTCGCTTTGAGACCCCCATGCCCACCGAAGCGCAAAAGCGGGGCATGGGCGGCCGGGAGTACGCCCACGAGGTCGTGGCCCAGGCTGGAGGCGGGTCCCACGAGGGACTCACCTACTCCCTGGTGAACCCGCCGGGCGGCGCGGTGATGGACACGGTGACCGACGGGCTGGGACGCGACGTGGGCCGGCTCTCCTTCCTGCCCCCGGGCGCCGGGGAATACGCCCTGGACATCCGGGTGACGGACGGAACCTCCCAGGCCGCTTACGGCGTGTACACCGTCACCGTGGCCGAGGCGCTGAGGATCGATCCGGTTTCAGCGGCCTTGCTCCGCACCACCGGGGACCTGGGCGCCACCGAGGTGGCCCGGGGCTTCACCATCACGGGCGGGACCCCCGATCCCGATCCCGTCTCCAACCGCTATGACGTGGAGCTGTTGGCCCCGGGCGCGGCCCCGGAATTGGGTGGTGCGGACCCGGTGGACGGCGTTTTCACCTACACCCTGGACACCACGGATCGCCCGGACGGGGAATACCGCCTCCGGGTCACGGACGCCTGGGGATTCGTCACGGTGTCGGGCCCGGTGTTCATCCACACCGCCACCCTGGCGGTCCTGGGCGAATCCGTCACGGGAGACGGCTCCGGGGGGGCTTCCCTGGTGGTGGGCGGCGGCGGCGGGGCCTACTCGGGCACCACCATCACCGTGCCGCCGGGAACGGTCCCGGCCGGCGAACTGTTCCTGTCCGCGTCCACGGCCGGGGGAAGCACACCCTGGCTGGCGGCCATCCAGCGCCGGGGCGAAATCCTGTACTTCAACGCGGTGGACGCCCTGGGCAATGCGGTGGAATTCGCCGGGCCCGTGGCCGTGACCATCCCCTACGGCGGTCTCCTGGAACCGGGGGATGACCCGGCGGATCTTGTCATCGTCCATTACAACGAGGCCCAGGGCCGCTGGGAGCGGGTGGCCGGGGTGGTGGTGAACGAGGTGGACCAGACCCTCACCTTCTTCACCGACGGATTCTCCCTGTTCTCCCCGGTCCTGCCCGTGGCCTTGGAAACCGAGGCCATCGGGGGCTCCCAGGTGCAGAACTACCGGATGCTCAGTTTTGCGGGGATGACTTTCGACCAGGATGTCCGGGCCGCCCTGGCCGGTATCCTGGGGGCCTATGACGACACCATGTGGCGGCTTTTTGCCCACGACGCCCTTTCCGGGATGTACGTGGAAGCCACCGAGGAAAACGCGGCCCTGTTCGGAGAGGAATATGCCCTGAAGCCCGGGGCCTCCTGGTGGTTCATTTCCAGGAACGACGCCTTCCTCTCCCTGGAGGGCCTGGCATACCAATCCGGGGCCGGTGCTCAGTTCTACACGGTTCTGCCCCCGGGCTGGAGCATGCTGGCCCATCCGTGGGAAACCACGGTGAGCCTCCTGACCCATGACCTGGAGGTGAGCGAAGACGGGGAAACCTGGATGTCCGTCACCAGCGAGGGCAACGACCTCACCGGCCCGTCCCTGTGGCTGTTCAAGGGACCGGCGGGGGAAGCCGGAGCCTGGTACGACGAGGCCCTCTGGGAAGACGCGGTTCTGCCGGCCTACACGGCCGGCTGGGTGAAGAACCTGACCGGTCGGCCGGTGTTCCTGCGCATGGTGGACAAGGATCTCCTGGGCAAGGCCAACGGGCTGCCCGGGCGGCTCCGCAAGGCGGCCGGGGACATGCTGGCTGCGGGCATGAAGGCTGCGGTGGCCGACGCCTGGGCCGCCTCCCTGGCCTCCGGCACTCCGCCCGATCCCCCGGGCTCCTCGGGTTCCGGGGCCGGGGCCATCGGCGTGGACGTGGGCGAGGCGTCGGGCGGAGGGTTCTGTTTTGTCCGCTCCGCCGCCGGTCCTTCCCGCCCTGGCGGCGGCCTCTTGTTCCTGGTCCTGGCGGGGATCTGGGCCGTGGTGTGGTTGGCCCGGGGCCGCAGGGGCATCCGGCCCCCCGGATAGTCCCTGGTTTTCAACGGAAAACTTCCCGCCCCCGGCCGGTGACCCCGTGCCGGGGGCGGTTTTTTTCGCGGCCCTGGCCAGGGACCGTGGATCGCGGCCCCCTTGCCCGTCAGGGCCGAAGCGGGTATTCTGAAAAGATGGACGAACTCTCCAGGATCGGATTTTCCTACATTTTCCCCCACCGGGTGGCGGGCATGGCCGAGCCCTGGGCCCGACACCTTGCCCCGACCCTGGACCTCCTGGCCCGGCGGGGGGTGGGGGCGGTCCTCACCCTCACCGAGGAGGCCCCCCTGGGAGTCCGGTACGAACAGGCCGGGTTGCTTCACGGCCACGTGCCCATGGATGACGGCGAGGCCCCGGAGCCCGAGGCTGTGGACCAGGCCCTGGCCTTCATGGACCAAGCCCTGGCCCGGGGCCTGGGGGTGGCGGTCCACTGCCTGGAAGGCCGGGGCCGCACCGGGGTGGTGCTGGCGGCCTGGCTCGCGGGGGCTGAGGCTGAGAACCTGGATTTCGAACGCGTCCTGGCCCGCCTCCGGGCCGCCCGGCCCCTGACGGCCATCAACCGGTCCCAGAAGGCTTTCCTGGAAACGTACATCCGGTCCCGTTTCCCGAAAGGCGGCCTTGCGGGGCCTTTCCCTTCCTCCCTTGCCGCTGTCCCCAGGCCATGATCCAAAAGAAACGCATCCTTTTTTCGATCGCCGCCTCGGGGGGGGCGCTCCTGGCGGTTATGGCCGTCCTGGAGGCGCTCCTTTTCCTGGCTCCCCGCATCGTGCCCGAAACATGGGCCCCCTCCCTCCATGCGGAGAAATACCGGCTCCTGGACCGGGAGATCAACGACGCCAACCGGGCCGTGGCCGCCCAAAACCCCTTCGGGTTCAACGACCGGGTCCGCACCCCGGAAAAGCCGCCGGGCATCCGGTTCCGCATCGCGGTGGTGGGAGATTCCTTTGTGTGGGGGGACGGTCTGCCCCCGGGCCGGAGCTGGAGCCGCAAGCTGGAGCGGGAAATCACCGGGGCCGCGCCCTGGGTGGAGGTCATGAGCTGGGCCCAATGCGGCTGGGCCACGGCCGACGAGCTGGCCTTCCTGGAGGAGCATGGTCGGGAGTTCGGCGTGGACCTCGTGGTGGTGGGCTGGGTGGACAACGACCCGGACGTGGGGGACATTCCCCAGAGATACCTGACCTGGCAGAACCATTTGGGGCCGCTCAACATCCTTTTCCCCAGGGTCCTGGGCATGCTGTCGGGCAGGATCAACAACCTTCTCTACAAAACGGTTCTCCCCGGCCATGGCTATGGCAACTGGAGGCGGAGCCTGTTCGGGCCGGAAAACCTGGCAAGGTACGGAGAAGTCCTTTCCGGGCTGGCGGGTGTCTGCCGGGACGGGGGCATGGATCTGCTTCTTGTCCTGACCCCCAACAACTGCGGCGGGTCCTTTGCCCGGGATTATGAACGGGTGGTTCCCCTCATGGAGAAAAGCGGCATTCCGGTCCTGAGCCTGCTGCCCGTGATCTGTGAAAGGCTTGGCGGACGCGACCCGGGAGAACTCCAGGCCAACCCCGGGAACGGGCATCCCGGAGAACCCGTGACGGACCTCTATGTGGAGGAGGTGGCCCGCTACCTGCGGGAAAGGCCGGAATACGCCCGGCTGTGGGAGGCCCCCGGGGTTTCGGAAAAGCCTTGAGGATCCCCCCCGGTTTCCCTTGCGCAAACGCCCGGCCCCGGGTAGAATTTTCGCCGGCCCTAACAGGATGAAAAGAGCATGAGCCTCCACGACCTGCCCGAATTTTTCCGGTTATCCGGCGCGTTGATGTATGTGCTGTCCGCCCGGGGGGGCGGGCTGGACTACGTGATCCTCCACATCACCCAACGAAAGCCCCTGGACCGGGCTGAAAAGGCCATCCTCACCGAGGCCCTGCGCCTGCTTCTGGACGCCTACGGCGACCGGCGGCGCATCTCCGGGCCGCCTTCCGTGCTCCATCCCCTGCGAGCCACGGCGCTCCTCTCCCGGGCCATGAAGCAACCCAACCTCCTGGACCTGCTCACAGCCATGTTCCACGACACCTTCGAGGACATCTTCCCCTTCCACCTGGACGACCCGGGCTGGAAGCGGACCATGTACCACGACTTCACCTCCATCCTGGGACCCTTGAACGAAGAGGCCCGCCACATCATGTACGAGCGGGTCCTGGCCCTGACTCTCCGGGAGGGGGAGTCCTACTACGCCTACGTGGGCCGCCTCATCGACCACCCCACCGAAGCGCCGGGGCTCTTGCGGGTGAAGCTCGCGGACCGGCTGGACAACACCCTGGACATGCGGGTGGATTTCCAGGAGCCCTGGGCCGAGGCGGATTTTTTTTC
>JAHJUF010000446.1 GCA_018829095.1 Pseudomonadota bacterium
CACCCGTCGGAAAGTTGCGAAAACCGGGCTCACGGGCATGGACCTGGTGCGCCTGGCCCTCACGCGGGGCCGCACGGCCCGGGAGGCGGTCCGGGTCGTCACGGGCCTCATCGCCGCCCACGGCCAGGGGGGAAACGGCGGGTACCGCCACCGGCTCCAATACCACAACTCCTTTTTGGTGGCCGATCCGTCCGAAGCCTGGCTCCTGGAGACGGCGGACCGGGAGTGGGCCGCCCGGCGGGTCACCGGCTTCTTCTGCATCTCCAACGCCCTGTGCCTGGACGAGGCCCCGGACGCCGCCTCGCCCGGCGCGCCGGAACCTTTCGCCAAAAGCCTGTCGGACCGGCTGTTCACAAGGTTCGCCCGGGGAAGGGCGCGCCGGGCCCTGGCCGCGTCGTTCCTGGAAAATCTCCCCCACCCGGCCGGGAGCCGGGACCTTATGGCCGCGCTCCGGGTCCACGCGGACCCGGTGTTCGCCGGGGGCCGGGGGAAATCCATGGATGGGCTCTGCCTCCACGCCGGGGGCCTGGTGTCCTCCCAGACCACGGGCTCCATGGTGGCCGTGCTCCACCCGGGCCGGCCGCCCCTGGCGTACTTCACCGGGACATCGGCCCCCTGCCTGTCCGTGTTCAAGCCCCACAGCCTGGCCCCGGGGCAGGCGGCATGGCCGGGCCTGGCTGCCGGGGGGGATCAAGACCTGTACGGGTCGCCGGGAAAAGGCCATGATCCCGGTGCGTTGTGGTGGGAGTGGGAGCGTTTCCACCGCCGGGCCCTCCTGGACTACAACCGCCTGGCCCCGGACTGGCAGCGGGCCCGGGACGCCCGGGAAGCCGAAATGGCGGCCCAGGTGGAGGCTGCCTGGAAAAACGGCGGCACTGGCCTTTCCGGCCTCTGCGCCCGATGGGCCGGGGAACTGGCCGCGTGGCAAAGCCAGGAGGCGTCCCACCCTGCTGCCCGGCCCCTTTCCGGAAAAAGGCCCCCCGCCTGGTTCCGGCTCTTCTGGGCCCTGGAAAACCGCCGGGACCAGATGCCCCGGGGTTGAGGGAGGGCAAATCCAGGATGAGTTCGTAAAAAGCCAACATGTTCGTCATCCCCGCGAAAGCGGGGCTCCATAACCCTTTGAAAAAAATGGATTCCTGCTTTCGCAGGAATGACGGTGAGCGGAGCTTTTCGACTTGTTGCGAGGCCATCAATCCATGGATGTTCCGGGATCATGAACCGTCCGAGCCACAAGGAGCTTTCCGGCAAGATCCGCCAGGCGGAGGCCCTGGTGCGGGAAGGGAGCACCTACGTCCTTTCCCCCCTGGCCCTGGCCGCCGACGCCGTGGACCTGGATTATTCCATGGGGGAACTGCCGGAGGTGCTCGGCGACCTGCTGGAGGAAATCCTGCCGGACCAATACGCCGGAACCAGCCCGCCCCAGCGTTCTTACGAGGAGCAAATCCGGGATGCGGAGCTCTTCCCCTTCCGGTGGAACTGCGTCCGGTTCCTGGCGCTCATCTACTTCAAGTTCACCATCCGCGGCCATGCGTTCTGGCTGGTGTCCCTGCACCCGGACCGCCGGGAGGGGGGAGGACGCCCATGATCTGCCCCAACTGCGGCAGGGAGATGATCCTGGAGAAGGTGGAAAAGGTCCTGAACTTCCGGGGCCGGGAACTGGCTGTCACGCTGGAGCAGTACAGGTGCCATGACTGCGGGCTGGAGGCCGGGACCGTGGACCAGGCGGGCTGCGTGCAAAACGCCATCGCCGACGCCTGGCGCCTGGCGGAAGGCTTTCTCACGGGCCGGGAAATCCGCAGCCTGCGGGAAGCCCGGTCCTGGACCCAGGCCGGCCTCGCTCGGGCCGCCAACCTGGACCCGGCCGCCATCCGCCGCTGGGAAAACGGCTGCATCCAACCCCCCGAAGCCGACCGCGCCCTGCGCCTGGCCCTGGAAGCCCGGGAAAACCAAGATTGATTTGCAGCTTTACATGGATTAAACAGAGGGTTACCCCAGCAGGAAAGAACCCGGCGCTTGGGAGGGTTGGCGAGGAACGTGGCCTACTTTCCTCACTTTTAAATTTTTTGGACACCACAAGATGTGCAGTTAATAACATCGGACGCAACCACGAATTAAGTAAGGTATCCCCCGATTTAAGGAAGTTGCTGTATAATCTGGGGCAAATATCTGTCCGTAAAACACGCGGGCGTCAGAGGCGCTATGAGCGAGGGCGGAAATACAATGAAACAATTGCGATTGCAGACAAAGCTCAGCATCGCCTTCGCAACCATCACCATTTTAAGCTGTGCTATTCTTACTCTTGCGCTGTTTCTGGTCATTCGCCTGCAAATACGCACGCAGATCCGCGAGAGGCTCCATGACGCCGTGGCCTTGGCGGCGCTACAAATAGACAGCCGTTTACACAGCACGCTGACTGATCCTTCCCATGAAGGCAATGAGACCTATCTGCGGCTCCGGCGACAGCTTCAGGTAATGCGGGACGCGGCAACCGATATATTTTATACTTATACCATGCGTCTGGACGATGGAGGCAAGATCGTTTTTGTTGTTGACGCCGAGGATACCTCCGAAGAAATCGCCCATGTAGGAGATGTCTATCTGGATGCGAGTCCCAAGCTGGTTTCCATTTTTCCCACGCTTGACCATCCGGTCGTGGAAGAGTCGTTCTATACCGACAAGTGGGGCACTTGGTTGACAGGCTATGCACCCTTCTATTTGCCTGATGGCCAGCGTGAAGGCATCCTGGGCATGGACATTAAAGCTTCAAAGGTCATTGAACGCGAACGGCAGTTCTTGTTTGTCGCGCTGTGTGTCTTCATCTGCACGATTCCCCTATCCTTGGGATTCGGATGGCTTCTGGGGCGCAAAATGGCCGCGCCCATTACCGCGTTGACCGAATGCGCCGAGCGTGTCAGTACCGGCGATTTGAGCTGTGATGCGCCCGTTAAAACGGGAGATGAAATCGGTACGCTTGCCCTGGCGTTCAACCATATGATGCACCAGTTGTCACAATCCATGAAAAGTCTCAAGCATCAGATCACCGAGCGTAAGTTGGCTGAACAGGAAAATGCCGAGTTGGAGCGTCGCCTGCACACAGCACAGAAGATGGAAGCCATCGGC
The DNA here is from genome assembly GCA_018829095.1 of Pseudomonadota bacterium. Taxonomy (GTDB): domain Bacteria; phylum Desulfobacterota; class Desulfobacteria; order Desulfobacterales; family Desulfatibacillaceae; genus JAHJUF01. The sequence goes on from JAHJUF010000446.1 coordinate 3,121, forward strand.
ACCCTGGCAGGAGGCATTGCTCATGATTTTAACAACCTTCTGATGGGTATCCAGGGCAACCTGAGTCTCATGCTGCATCATATGGGCCCGAATCACCCCCAGTCTGAACTAATGAAAAATATGGAAGATTACGTACAGGGGGCAACACGTGTTACGCGTCAACTCCTAGACTTCGCGCGAGGTGGAAAATATGAGTTAACGCCCACCAATATCAAAAAGCTCATTGAAAAAACAGCGGCTATGTTCGGAAGAACCCATAAGGAAATCAGGATCAACACGGACAATCTTAATGACGCGGGTGCCGTGGAAGTGGACCCCACACAGATGGAGCAGGTGCTGTTAAACATTTTTGTCAATGCTTCACAGGCCATGCCGGATGGAGGGTGGCTATATCTGTCGGCGGACCGTATGGACATTGAACACCGGGACACCGGGACGATGCTTGAGCCCGGGAGCTATGTAAAGATTGTTATAAAAGATACGGGGATTGGAATGGAGCCATCTGTTCTTGATAAGATTTTTGATCCCTTTTTCACAACAAAGGAAAAAGAACGCGGCACGGGGCTTGGGCTGGCATCCGCCTATGGCATTGTAAGAAACCATGGCGGCGTGATTTACGCAAAGAGTGAAGAAGGTGTTGGGTCCCAATTTTACATACTCCTGCCGGCTTCTGGACGGGAGGTTATCAGTGAGACTTCGGAAAACAGGGGTATTTTATCCGACGAGGGCCAAGTCCTGATTGTGGATGATGAACTTGTCGCCACCAAAACCGGCAAAGCGATGCTTGAGGCCCTGGGATTCCAAGTCCTCTGCGCATCAGGAGGACTTGAAGCCCTTGAAATTTATGGAACAAATCAAAATAGCATTGTTCTCATCATTTTGGATATGGTCATGCCTGGCATGAATGGCGATCGTGTTTTTCGAGAGCTTCGAAAAATAAATCCGCAAGCAAGGATTCTTATCTCAAGCGGTTATAATACGAGCAATCAGATCAATGAGTTGCTTCGCACGGGGCTTTCAGCCTTCATTTCAAAACCCTTTGACCTGGAAAGCCTGTCCGCTAAAATTAGAGAGGTTTTTGAAAAATGAAAAGGTTTTGCCCCGGGTGCCCGGCAATCCATCCCAAGGAGCCAAAGGCGTGGGTGACCCGGACAACTATGATGAGTTCGTAAAAAGCCAAAATGTTCGTCATCCCCGCGAAAGCGGGGATCCATAACCCTTTGAAAAAAATGGATTCCTGCTTTCGCAGGAATGACGGAGAGCGGAGCTTTTCGACTTGTTGCGAGGCTATCAAAACTTGATGCCGTGGAAGGAAAATCCATGAAGATTTCGGGCCAGGTGTTATTTTTCAAACAAGCCGCTTGGAGTGCCGTCTTGCTTGCGCTCTTTCTGATCATTTCCTGCGCAACAAACCAGCCAATACGTGAGCCAGCCATGGAACAAGTGCCACAGGGCGAAGAGAAATACATTGATGAGCTAACCATGCTGCTCATGAAAAAAACGGAGAAGGATTATCCGCCTGGGCAAACGTTGCGTGCCGCGCATCCAAAACAGCATGGTTGTGTGAAGGCAGAATTCATCGTCGAGCCTGATTTGCCGGAATACTTGCGCGTTGGTGTGTTCAAGGAGCCCAGAAGTTACCAGGCCTGGATACGATTCTCCAACGGCGCGCCAAAGGTCCAGCCGGATTCGGCAAGGGATGTGCGCGGCATGGCTATCAAGCTCATGGGCGTCGGGGGTGAGAAACTGCTGGAGGACGAAAAGGAAGAAGTCACCCAGGACTTTCTTCTGATCAGCCACCCCGTGCTTCCAGTGGGCAATGTCGAGGACTTCCTGAAATTGACGGACGCCGCGATAAACGGCGGGCTTTTCTGGTTCCTGGCAAATCCCTTCGACTCACATCTGAGGGAACTCGGAATCGCTTTCCAGGCTCTCAAACGGCACGCCGATCTTCTGCAAATCCCTTACTGGAGCACCACACCTTATCTTTTCGGCCCAGGCCGTGCCGTCAAGTATTTTGCAAAGCCCTGCACGCAACCGGCCGGTAAAACACCAAAAAGCCATGATGACAACTATCTGCGTGAAGCCATGAAGCGTAAACTGGCCCGTGAGGAGGCCAGTTTTGATTTCATGGTCCAGTTTCAGACCGATCCCGGAAAGATGCCCATTGAAGACGCCAGGATCAATTGGGACGAATCCATGTCACCTTTTGTAAAAGTCGCCACTATCAGGATTCCTCCTCAGGACTTTGATTCTCCCGGGCAAATGGACTTTTCCGAGAGCCTATCCTTCACTCCCTGGCACAGTTTGCCCGAGCACAAGCCCCTTGGCGGCATAAACAGGGCTCGCAAACATTTATATAGAGCGCTTTCCATCTTTCGCCACGAGAGAAACGGAGCGGAACGGATGGAGCCAAAAACACCTCAATGAAAGCGTAAAGGCACATTCCATGGACAGCTGCGAAGCACAAGAGGTATTGGAAGCGGGTTGAGTCGGCTTACCGGTTTTCGGGACGCCCGTTGGTTGTCCTAACCCACAGGACTCATGTCCTTCGCAACTTCTTGCGCAACCTTGATGCCGTCCATGGCCGATGAAAGGATCCCTCCCGCGTACCCCGCGCCTTCTCCGGCGGGAAAGAGGCCTTTGATATTGACGCTTTCGCACCGGGGACCGCGCAGGATGCGCAGGGGCGAGGACGTCCTTGTCTCCACCCCGGTCAATAGCGCATCAGCCATGGCGAACCCATGGATCTTCCTGTCAAATTCAGGGATCGCCTCTTTGATGGCGCTGATGACGTATCCGGGAAGGCATTCGCCGAGATCTCCCAGCCTGATCCCCGGCTTGTAGGACGGAATGACGGAACCAAGCCGGGTTGAAGGCCTGTTCTTGAGAAAGTCGCCCACCAGTTGGGCCGGGGCGGAATAATCGCCTCCTCCCGCTTCAAAGGCTTTTTGCTCCCATTTGCGCTGGAATTCAACGCCCGCCAGGGGGCCTTCCGGAAAATCACGAGGGTCCACCCCTGCCACAAGGGCGCTGTTTGCGTTCCAGTCGTCCCGCGCATACTGGCTCATGCCGTTGGTCACGATGCAGCCTTTTTCCGACGCCGCCGCGACGACTTTTCCTCCCGGGCACATGCAGAATGTGTAAACGGTCCTGCCGTTTTTGGCGTGATGCACAAGCTTGTAGTCGGCGGCCCCGAGCAGTTGATTTCCCGTGTTATTCCCCAGTCTGCGCCTGTTTATCAAATCCTGGGGGTGTTCTATGCGCAGTCCCATGGAAAAGGGCTTGGGCTCCAGGCGCACGCCCTTTTTGTGCAGCATGTAATAAGTGTCCCGCGCGCTGTGTCCCACGGCCAGGATAATATGACCGCTCAATATTTCCTCCCCGGTCAGGAGCCTCACCCCGCAGGTCCGGCCGTCCTTGATCAGGATGTCATCAACCCTGGCGCCGAACCTTATCTCTCCGCCAAGGGATTCGATGGTTCTTCTCAGGTTTTCCACCACGCCTATCAGCTTGAACGTTCCGATATGGGGTTTGCTGATATAGGCGATTTCCGGCGGCGCTCCCGCCTTGACGAGTTCCGCCAGGACTTTCCTTCCCACGAATTCACGGTCCTTGATCTGTGTATGGAGTTTTCCGTCCGAAAAGGCGCCCGCTCCTCCTTCGCCGAACTGCACGTTGGATTCCGGATCAAGGTCTCCTTTTTTCCAGAACCCGAAAGTGTCGGCGGCCCTTTCTTTTACTCGTTTTCCCCTTTCAAGAATCAGGGGCCTGTAACCCATTTGGGCAAGGGCAAGGCCCGCGAAGTATCCGCAAGGTCCGGCGCCGATGATGACCGGTCTCTCCTTCAGGCCGGGCTTTGCCCTGATGGTGAATTCAAATGCCTGATCCGGGGATTTCCGGACATTGGGAAAGGAACTTATGTTCGAGAGGATGGCCTCTTCCCTTGTTGTCTCAACGTCCAGTGTATACACAAACAGTATGGCGTCTTTTTTTCTTGCGTCATAACTTCTTTTGAATATGGAAAAACCAGTCAAATCAAGGGGCTTTATGCGAAGCGCGCCAACAATGGCGTTTTTGACATCTTCCTGATTGTGGTCAAGGGGAAGACGTATTTCCGTTAAGCGAAGCATTGTCAATTGTCCATGAAAAGCCATCGGGGTTTTGCAAAACCCGGGCCCTTTCCCGGGCCCGCGACAGGACCAGCCTTTCAGATTCCCTGTACCAAGGCTGCCAAAGCGGCTCCCGGTTCACGGGGAACGATCATCCTTTTGGGTTCCCTCTTCCGAGGGAATGACGGCTTTGGGCGATCGTCCGGCCTTCCCGGGACGTGAGGCTGGCGGCCTGTCAGGAGACCTTTCTCGTCTTGCGGATATCCCGGGCAATTTTCCTGGTCAGCAGGTCGTAGAGCCGGGGGAGGTGGCGATTGAACAAGTAGAGGGGTTTGGCGTGGTTCGTGGCGAAGATGATTTCCCGGTTCTTTTCCACACCGGTCAGGATGTGCAGGGCGACCTTGTCCGGCGAGGTCATCTTGATGGGAAGCTTTTCCAGGAGTTCCTCCACGTCCGAGTTCAGCATGGGGCTCACCTTGAAGATGGCCGTGTCCACAAAGCCCGGGCACACGGCGGAGACCTTGACTCCCAGGTCCCGGGCCTCGATGCGCAGGACCCTGGACAGACCCACCACGGCGAACTTGCTGGCGGTGTAGGAGATCTCCCCCGGGGTGGGGATGAGCCCGGCCATGGACGCCGTGTTCACGATGTGGCCGAACCCCTGGCGGATCATGACCGGGTAGGCGGCGTGGACCCCGTGGATCACGCCCCACAGGTTCACGTCCAGGACGAATTTCCAGTGGGAGAGGTCCATGTCCCGGGCCTCGCCCCCCACGCCCACGCCCGCGTTGTTGAACAGGTAGTCCAGGCGCCCGAACTCCCGGATGGCGGTGTTCACCAGGTCCGAGACCTCCTCAAACTTGGTGACGTCGGTTTTCACGGCCAGGGCCTTGCCGCCGGTGCCCGTTATGGCCGAGGTCACCGCCTTGGCCCCGGTTTCATCCAGGTCCGCCACCACCACCGTGGCCCCACGCCGGGCCAGTTCCCCGCAAAGCGCCCGGCCGATGCCCGATGCGCCACCC
>JAHJUF010000447.1 GCA_018829095.1 Pseudomonadota bacterium
ATCGTGGTCCTGTCCCATGGAAAGGTGGCGGAAACCGGCACCCACGAAGAACTCATGGCCAAAAAGGGAAGGTACTACCGCCTGCGTCAGACCCTGGGGGGGGCCTGATACCCGGGTTTCAGGGTTCCGGCTGGGGGGCGGGGACATCCAGGATTTCCCGGAGCTTCCGGGAAAGCTCCTCCAGGGAGAAGGGCTTCTGGATGAATCCCTGGCAGCCACGCGCCAGAAGCTCCTGGGCCTGGCCGTCCAGGCTGTATCCGCTGGAAACCAGGACCCGGGGCCTGGGGGAAAGCTTCGAAAGGGCCTCGAATACCTGGGCTCCGTTCATGCCCGGCATGATCATGTCCAGGATCACCAGGTCGATGCGCCCCCTCTTCTTTTGGACCAGGTCCAGGGCCCTCTCTCCGCTTAGGGCCCCGAAAACCGTGTATCCCAAGGCCTCCAGGATATCCATTCCAGCCCTCAGCACCGATTCCTCGTCATCCACCAGGAGCACGGTTTCCGTGCCGTAGAGGATCTCAGGGACAAAACTCCGCTCCGGGACCGGGGCCTTGTCGCTGGCCGGAAGGTATACGTGGAAGGTCGTGCCCCGGTCCACCCGGCTCTCCACGGTGATGAACCCGTTGTGGCTCTTTACGATGCCCCAGGCAGAGGCGAGGCCCAGCCCCGTGCCCCGGGCCATTTCCTTGGTGGTGAAGAAGGGGTCGAAGATTCGCTTCAAGGTTTTCTTGTCCATGCCCTTTCCCGTGTCCCGGACATCCAGGCGGACATACCGGCCCGGAGCCGCGCCGTGGGCCAGGACAATACGGGGGTCAGGGACCTCGTCGCAGGTGGAGATGGAAAGCTCCCCCCCGTCGGGCATGGCCTGCCAGGCGTTGACGTAGAGGTTCAACAGCACCTGCTCGATCTGGCCCCGGTCCACCTCCACGGCCCGGGAACTCTTCATGTCCAGGCGGATGACCAGGTCCTTCCGGGTCCGGGCAAAAAGGGAGGAGGTCTTTTTCACCAGGAAATTCGCATCCGTGGGCAGGACCTGGTACTTGCCCGCCCGGGCGAATCCCAGAAGCTGGGAGGTGAGCCCCGTGGCGTCCCGGATGTAGGTCTCGATGTTCTTCAATCTGTCGTGGGCCGCGCTTTCCTCGTCCTCGTCCAAAAGGAGCAGGCTCACATTTCCCTGGATGCCCATGAGAAGATTGTTGAAGTCGTGGGCCACCCCTCCGGCCAGGGCGCCCACGGCCTCCCACTTCTGGGCCTGGAAGAGCTGTTCCTCCAGGCGGGACTTCTCGGCCTCCATGGCCAGATGGCCGGTGACGTCCCGGATGACTCCCCGGAAGCCCGTTGGCCGGTTTTCGGGGTCCCTGACCAGGGAGATGGAGGTTTCCAGGGTGCGCTCCTCCCCGTCCTGGCGGACGACCCGGTAGCGGGTGATCCGGTTGGGGGTGCCGGTGCGGAAGACCTTGTTGAACTCCCCCTCCACCCGGGAAGCCTCGTCCGGGGCCACGTACTTGCGGTACCCGGCTCCCAGAAGCTCCTTGGCCGGCCACCCGAAAAGCTCGGACATGGCCTGGTTCATGAAAGTGAGCCTGCCCGCCAGGTCCACCTCGTAATAGCCCTCTTCCAGAGTCTCCAGAATGGTGCGGTGCTTTTCCTCCGATGCCTTCAGGGCGGCCTCGGCCTCCTCCCGCTGGCGGATCTCGTTTTCCAGCTTCTCCTTGGACACCTCCATGCGCCGGGCGTGATCCTGGACGTCCCGGACGCCCTGGCACAAAGCGTCGTGCATCTTCCCCAGGCAGCCCACCACCACGCCCACCATGGCTCCATAGAGGCTCATGGCGTTGATCCAGGAGCGGGTGGAAAGGGCATAGGCGTTGAAATCAAGGGAATAGCCGATCCAGCCGGAAACCACGGCCAGGCCCACCGCGCCGCAGCACAGGAAGGTGATGAGCGCCGTGACCAATCCGGCGCGAAAACCCAGCAAAATGGCGGTGAGGGAGGAAACGGCGGAGAAGGCCAGGAAACCGCCGCCGATGAGGCCCCAGGTCATGAGCCCCCCCAGGCCCAAGGCGAACCCGCCGGCCATGAGGATGGCCACCTTGGCCCGGTAGGGAATCCGGCGGCGGAACAGGAACGTGACGAGGAAAGCGGCCATGACCGCAGCCTGGACGGTAAAAAGAAGATGCCAGCCCACTTCCCGGGAGCGGAGGATCGAGCCCAGGAGGGAGGGCGGCCCCAGGGCTATCAGCACCACGAAGGAGGCGTTCACCATGCGGTCCCGGATGGCCGCCATGTCCGCCGGGGCGGAAGCCCCCGGCCCGGAAACGCTCACATATCCGGGATCATGCCCCATGAAACACCACCTCCATCCCGCACGCCGGACTCCGGCGGCGTCCTTTGTCCAGGCCCCTGACGGCCCCAATACCCCAGAAAGATACCGGCTGATTTTCATTTATACCTAACCTACCCCTTTGGGGGCAAGAAGAGGAAGAGGGAAAAAGCCTTCGTTTCCCTCAAAAGGTTGGCGGCGCAGCCTGTTTTCCCAAGGTGGAGAAATTCCACCTGCCCCCCTTTTCCCCAGGGGGAACCCGGCTTGGGGCGCGTTTGAAAAAAAACCACCCTTTTGACAACAGCCCCAATTCCCATTCTCTGCGTACTCTGTGGATTTTATGGCTTTTCAAAAATCGAGCCTGACCGCTGCCCCCCGTTCCGGTGAAAATTGCATTCAGCCCTCTCCTGGATTATATTAGTAAAAAGTCGTGCGATTCCTCGCCGGAGGGCTGATCCCGGGTCCTCCCCACCCCGTCCCCAAATCCCGGGGGGTCCGCCATGCTGAACAACATCCGGAAAATCCTCTCGTCCTTTGATCCCCTCATGCCTTACAAGACCCTTGCCGGGGTGCTGAATGCCGCGGATCTGGCCGTGGGGCCTCTTTGCCGCATCGTGTCCGAGGAGGACGGCGAAATAGCCCAGGTGGCGGCCTGGGTCCTGGGGGAGATGAAGCACCCCGAGGGTATCAACGCCCTTTTGGCCGTGGCGGCCGACCCCAGCCGGAAACTCCGCACAGCGGCCATCCAGGCCCTGGCCAGGAGCGCCAGCGGAAGCGCGGTTCCGGTCATGGTGGAGGCCCTTGCGGACCCGGATCCGGAGGTGCGGGCGGCGGCGGCCGGGGCCCTGGGGGAGATGGGGGACCCAGCCGCCGTAGGCCCCCTGATGGAGCTTCTGGGCGATTCCGAATCCCGGGTTTCGGACTACGCCCTTTCCTCCCTGGCCAGCCTGGGTCCGGCGAGCGAGGACCCCCTGGCCGCAGCCATGGACTACCCGGACCCCAAGGTACGCCGCCGGGCGGCCCGGGGCCTCATGGGCATGCCGGGCCCCATGGCCCACCGGGCCCTTCTCCGGAGGTGCGACGACCCGGACGCCTCGGTGCGGGCCCAGGTCATGGAAGCCCTCTCGGTTTTTGACACGGACGCCTCCACCTCCATCCTGGCCGAGGCCCTGGGCGACGAGAACCGCAAGGTCCGGATTTCGGCGGCCCGGGCCCTTTCGGGCCGTATGCGTCCTGCTGCCCTGGCGGCCCTGGAGCGGGCCCTTTCGGACTCGGAGCCCGAGGTGCGGCGCACGGCCATCCGGTCCCTGTCCCAGACCCGGGGGGAGCGGGCCTTCGCCCTTCTTTCCCGGGGCCTTTCCGATTCCCTGGCCGAGACCCGGGCCGAGGCCCTGACGGCCCTGGCCTACCGGGACCCCATCCGGGCGGCCCCCTTCCTGGTCCGGGCCGTGGGGGACCAGGCGAGTCAGGTGCGCCAGACCGCCGTATGGCTGGCCGGAAACCTCAGGTCCCCGGGCACGGTGGAGGCCCTGACCCGGCTCCTGACGGACATGGACGTGAAGATGCGGGCCCTGGCCGCCGCGAGCCTGGCCAAGATCGGCGACTCCCGGGCCATTATCGCCATGCGCCTGGCCATCCAGGGCGCGGACAAAAAGACCGCCAGCATCATCAACGCCGCCATCCGGGTCCTGGAGCGCCGCCAGGGGCCCCGGGACCGGGAACCCTGATGCCTTTGCCGGACAAACAGCATGTTAAAGGCGTTGCCCTGACCGTGGGCCGGTGCTATATTGGTCCAGTTGTCTTTTCCTCCGTGATCTGAAACACTTGCCCCAAGGCCGCCCGATGGGAAGCGCAGAAATAGATACGGAACCCGCCCTCTCCAGTGAGGACATGGACGCCATCCTGAAGTCCGGGGCCCTGCTGTTTTGCCCGGACGGCGAGGTGATCTTCCGCATCGGCGAGGTGGGGGACTGCATGTACTTCATCCTGGACGGCACGGTGCGGCTCATCTTCGACGGGGGCAAGGGGTTCAAGCTCCTGGACAAGCCGGACTTCTTCGGGGAACTGGCCTTTGTCATGGGCGAGCACCGCCGCACAGCCACGGCCGTGGCCGAAACCCAGGTGCGCCTGGCGGTCCTGGACCACAAGACCGTGGACCACCTCCTGGCCGTGCAGCCCCGCATCATCTTTTCCATCCTCCGAAAAACCTGCGTGTACCTCCTGTCCTCAGAGCAGGGCCTCATCTCGGACCTGAAGGCCCGGAACATCGAGCTCCGCCACACCCTGGACTACCTGCGCCGCACCAAGGAGGAATTGGACGTCCAGGAACTCCTGGCCCGGACGGACAATCTCACGGGGCTGTACAACCGCCGGTGCATGGATATGCAGATGGAAAAGCTCATGCGCCTGGCCAACTCCATGGGGGACTCCCTGGCCATCCTCCTGACGGACCTGGACGGATTCAAGCCCGTCAATGACACCTATGGCCACCCCATGGGCGATGTGGTCCTGCGCCAGGTGGGCAAGATCTTCCAGGACACAGGCCGCCGCACGGACCTCCCCTTCCGAATCGGCGGGGACGAGTTCTCCATGCTCCTCCCGAACATGTCCGGCTCCCGGGGCCCCGGTCTTTGCGAGAGCCTGCGCCGGGCCGTGGAAGCCCTCCCCCCCGTTGTGCCGGAAACGAAACTCCGAGTGACGGCCAGCATCGGGGGCACCATGTACCGGCCCGGGGAAACCGTGGCCGAGTTCCTGGACCGGGCGGACAAGCTCCTCTACCAGGCCAAGCGCGAGGGCAAGAACCGGGCCGTGTGGTCCGAATGACCTGTCGGCCCTCCTGACGGTCTTGCCCCCCGGTTCATCCCAAC
>JAHJUF010000448.1 GCA_018829095.1 Pseudomonadota bacterium
AAGCCGGTCTCCAATCAGTAGCTATCCAAAATTATTCAGGGGATGGGCCGGGGGTCAGCGTTCCAGGAGTTCCCGGATGCATTCGGGGGTGTAGAAGCCGGCCAGGTGTTCGGCCAGGCGGGAACGGAGGATGGCTGCGGTTTCGGGGTTGGCCAGGATGGGGCCGGCCACGGCCTTGATCTCCCGGATGACGGTTTCCGAGGTGACGCCGATGTCCTCGGCCAGGAGGTCCAGGTCCCGGTCGCCGTAGCGCTCGTGGAAGAACCGCACCATGGACTCCATGACCCCGGTGAAGAAAGGGGTCTGGCGGAAGTTCAGCCAGAACTCGTAGCCGATGACGATGAACTCCTCCAGGTCCAGCCCGTCCATGGCGGAAAGGTGGGTGGACAGGGGCTGGTGGGCCACCTCGTCCCATCGCTGGTCCGCGATCTCGGCCAGACGCTCGGCGTCGAAGAACCGCAGGAGGAAGTTTTCGCCCTCCCGCATGGCGTACTCCAGGTTGCCCTCCACGAACTCCCGGACCCGGTTTTCCACGGCCAGGGGCAGGTCCGGCAGGGTCCGGTCCACAGCCTCCCGGGAGAGGGACATGAGGATGGAAAGCCCCGGAACCTTGCGCACCAGGGCGTTTTCCCGCCAGGTCATTTCCCGGATGAGGGAATACATGATGTCCGTGATGAGCCTGGGAAAGCCCGCGTTGTGCACCATGCGGTGGATGATGCGGCGGCGGAGCCGGTCCAGGGACAGGGCCTTGTCCACCATCTCATCGTAGTAGCGCCGGGGTAAGATGTCCTCCAGGGAGGCCTCGTCGTTTTGGGGCAGCACCAGGAATTCCCGGGCCATCTCGCCGATGATCTCGGCCAGGCCGCCGGCCGGGGGGCGATCCAGCACGTTCCGGCGGATCACGTCCAGGACGAGGTCCGAGGGCACGATCTGGTTAAGGGTCACCGTGCCCATCCACTCGTATACGGCCTCCACCTCCCGCTCCACCAACGCCTCGAAACCCTTGCCTGAAAACTGGACGATTTCGTATTCCAGATGGGCGTCCAGAAGCCGGGCGGCCAGAAGGGCCGGGTCCACATCCACCGAAACCCGGGACCCAACGGCTTCCTTGCCGCCGGATTTCCCCTTGGGAACAGGGGCCTCGGCCCTGGCGGATGCCTTGGGCGCGGCCTTTTTCGTCACAGCGGGTTTTTTCGGGGCGGCGGCGGTTGTGGAGGTTTTGCCCTTGGCGGCGGCCTTGGGTGCGGCTGGCTTCTTCTCCAGGGGGGCCGCTTTTTTGGAGGCCGTTGCGGACTTTTTTGCTGTGGCCGTGGCTTTGACGGATTTTTTGGGGGCGGAATCCTTCCCGGCCGTGGCCACGTCCGGGACTTGGGCGGCCGGTGGGGCTGGGGTGGCTTTTTTCGGGGTCTTCTCCTTGCCGGGGGAAGCCTTTTTTCCGGCGGCGGTTTTGGTCTTGTCGTCCTTGGCCTGGGCCATGGTCTTTTTTCCTATCCGGTCCCTGCCGGGGGTCACGCGGCCCGCACCGCCCCCAACAGGAGGAGCGCGCCCTGGCCGCAGACGCGGGAAAGGGTCTGAACCCGTTTGTCCTCCTCGGACAGGAGCGCGGCCAGAGCCGCCCGGATGAAGAGGGTCATGAGGGAATGGGCCGTAGTCCGGGGGTCGGGCCCTCCGGCCCCGGCTTTTTCCAGGGCCGGTGCCAGCAGGCGGCAGACCCGGTCGATGCCCAGGCCAACAGCCTCCCGGATCACGGGGGACGCCCCGGCCCACTCGCGGAAAAAGAAGAGGAACAGGTTTTCGTTTTGATCCAGGATGCGGAAAAACGACTCGCCAAAGGCCCGGAGAAAGGACTCCAGGCCGACAAGGTCCGTCTTGACCGGACGCTGGGCCAGCCGGGCCACGGATTCCTTCATGCCCGTCAGAAGCTCGTCCTCGGCCATGTGGGCCATGGCCAGGCCCATCTCGTCCATGTCCCGGAAATGCCGGTAAAAGGAGGTGGGGGCGATGCCCGCCTCCCGGGCCACGGAACGAAGGGACAGGCTGCCGTACCCCTGGGCAGCGGCCAGGGACAAGGCGCCGTCGATCAGCTTGGCGCTGATTTTTTCCCGCTGGGATTTGTGCTCGGTTCGAAAGGACATGGACTGGCCATCCGAAAATGGAGTGGGATTTATCATATCCATTTAATCACAGGGTCCATGGAATGAAAAGAACGAATTTGCACACCCGGCCAGGGCGGCGCCCTCTTTGGAGACATCTCCTAAGCCACGGATAGCTGCTCGGCTTCCAACGTCTGGCCGACAGGGGGCATCCGGGCCTCCTGGACCTTCCTGCCTTCCAGGTGCCGGGCCATGAGCCGGGCGGTTTCCCGGGGTTTTTCCTCCTGGGGCATGTGGCCGCAGTGGTCCAGGACCACGAAACGGCTCTCCGGGTTGGCTTCCCGGGCCATGCGCAACCCAAAGGACAGGGGGATCCACCGGTCGTGGGCTCCCCACAGGGCCAGGGTGGGAACCCGGACCTCGCCCACCCGGGAAAGGTAGGGGAGAAAGGGCTCCGGGGAAAGAGCCCGGGCCACCAGGGCCTGGGCTCGCAAGCCGTTGTCCGCGCAGAGGCGGGACCAGTAGGCCTCCACCTTGTCAGCGGTGACCTTGCGGCGGTCGAAGAACACCTGGTGCAGGTTCCTGCGGATGACCCCCCGGGTGATGATCCGGCTTGCCAGGGCCGGGGCCATGGGCGCCCGGGCCAGGCGCAGGATGAAGGGATAGGGGATGTCGTAGGGCATGAGAGCGTTCAGGAGGATGAGGCTTTCCACCCGCTCCGGGTGGATCAGGGCCGCCAGGGCCGCCACGGTGCCCCCCAGGGAATTGCCCGCCAGGGCCGCCCGCTCCACGCCCACGGCCCTCATCCAGGCCAGCACCTCCTCCATGAGGGAGAGGGCGTCGTAGGGGCCTCGGGCCGGCTTGTCCGACCAGCCGAATCCCTTCATGTCCGGTACCAGGACCCGGAATCCCCGGGCCGCCAGGAGGGGGGCCACCCCCTCCCAGGTGTAGGCCGAGGAGGCGAACCCGTGGAGCAGGACCACGTCCCGGCCGGGGCCCGGATGTTCCACATAGTGGTATTGGATGCCGTTCACCCGGACAAAGCGGCTTTCGGCGGCGTGCCGTGGCTGGCGGCGGACCGGTCCCTGGCCCGAGGGGAGCATGGGTTCCCGTCTTTTCATGGTCCTCTTTCCTTGCTGGGGGCATGCATGCCCGGGAACGGCGGCTGTCTCCCTTTCCCGGCGTGGCCGGGCGGAAACGTCCGAAGCAGCGGCAGCGGAGGTGGTGGGGGCGGACAGGCGGGCCCGGCCTTCCGGCTGTTTCCCGGGGACCGGGCCCGTGCTTGCTCCTGGTCGTCCCATCTTCCCCCTTCCGGGGGATGACGGCTATTTGCGCCGGGCGGCTTCCATGGCCAGGCGGATGTATCCGAAGCGGTAGTAGCAATTGGCCAGGTGGGGGTAGGAGGGGGAGAAGACGCCCTCGGCCTCGTGGCCCTGCTCGTTTTTCCGGACCCGGATTTCGATGTCTTTCATGGTGTTCTCCCTATTTCCCAGGTTGTGAACTTCTGTGTGGCCATCCGTCCTCACGCACGTTTTTACTTTTGTGCGTACACTTGTATATACATATATATGTACGCCCGCACCGCTGTCAAGCGTTTTTTTTCGAGGAAGGGGGTGTTTCGGAAATGGGGCTGGAAAATCAGGTCGTTAGAGCGTGGATGAGGGCGTTTTCCCGGGGCGGACCCGGGCCTGAACCCGGAGTTTTTCCTGTCCGGACCGCTCCCATGCTCCAGAACAGGGGCTTTTGCAGCCTGTCGCGCCAGGAAAAATTTTGGAGAGGTGTTCTATTCCGGGGGCGCGGTCAATCGCTTGTTCTTGCGCTCCCTTTCCAGGAAGGCTCCGAGCCTGCGGTCCGTCTGGAGGATGTGATGCACGAACCACTCGTGGAGGAAGGTCAGAAGTTCCCGGGGAAGGGGCGACTTGCCGTTTTCGTAGGCATCCAGGAATCCCAGCACCTGGTCGATGAACTTCTGGTGCTCGGAGGAATGGTCCCCGAAGTCCGGGTAGTCGGACCCCAGCATGATGGTGTGCTCGGTGTGGAAATGGTAGTTCAGGTAGTGGGTGAGCTGCTCCAGGATGTCGAAGGTGTCCGTGGCACCTTCCTCGTGGAGGTCCATGAGCTGGTTGATGACGGAAAAGAGGATCTGGTGCTGGCGGTCGATCTCGGGCACCCCGACGCTTACCCGCTGGTCCCATTGCATCCGCTTCAAAGGGGGCATGGATCCTCTTTCCGGCTTAAAGGGTCCAACATCTGCTGGTTTTTAGGGATCACTTCCCTATCATACCCTTTATGAATAGCTTTTCTGCAGGTGGATGTAAACGGAAAAGCCAGGGGTTCAGGCCTCCTTCCTGCATCCTTCCAGGTGGTAAACCC
>JAHJUF010000052.1 GCA_018829095.1 Pseudomonadota bacterium
AGGGCCGAGGAGATCTTCACCGCCTCCAGGACCCCGGCTCCGTGGTCGTCTCCCCAGGAGAACCCGCCGCCGAATGCGAGAATGTCGAAATCCGAAAGAGGCACTTCCCGCGTCACCAGGCTCTTGATGTGCACCCGGCGGGCCTCGGCCCCGGCCAGGGTGAACGCGTGGGCTGTCTCGTGATCGCAGTTCAACCCGTATCCTGTGAGAACCAGAACCCGCGCGCTCATGCCAGACCTCCGAAGGTGCTTTTCCAGGCTGTTGAAAGTTCCGCCAGAGGCTTTTGGATGAGGACCGCGCCCGAAAGGCCGGTGACGGAAAGGACCGGCTCGGCGGTCACCTCCCCGATGCGGGCGAAGGGCATGCCCCCGAACCGGCCCTCGAAGGCCTTTTGGTTCTCCGGGGCCACGAACACCAAAAACCGGCCCGCAGACTCGGAAAAGAGGATCGTGTCGTCCCGGTCCGCGCCCTTGCGGGGCACCCGGGAAAGGTCTGCGGAAATCCCCAGGCCCCCGGCCATGGCCGCCAGGGCCAGATGCACCCCCAGGCCGCCCCGGTACAGGCCGTGGACCCCGGCGCAAAGCCCGACGGAGATGGCCCGGTGCAGTGCCCGGTACCTCGTCAGAAAGGCCCCGGGCGTCACCCAGGGCGCGTTGGTCCCTATGAAGCCAAAATGCTCGTAATACTCCGAGCCCCCCAGTTCGTTCTTCGTCTCCCCCAGGATGTACACCAGGTCCCCGGCGAATTTTGCATCCAAGGTCTGGCAGGAGAACACGTCCGGCACAATGGCCGTGGCCGTGAACTGGAGGCTCTCGGGCCCGGAAACCTTGCGGCGCTCGCCGTAGGGGCCTTCCAGATGCCCGTCCACGTACATGGAGTCCTTGCCCGAAAGCAGCGGGATGCCCCAGGCCAGGCAGAGTTCCTTCAGGGCCAGGCAGGACCGCACCAGTTGGGCGGCCTTGTGCTTGCCGTCCGGGTTGGTCTTGGGGTCGTACTGGATGGTGGGCCAGCAGAAGTTGTCCACGCCCCCCACGGTGTCCGGGTCCGCGCCCACGGCCACCACCCGCCGCAGGGCCTCGTCCATGACCAGGGCGGTCATGGCGTAGGCGTCCATGGCCGAGTGGGCCGGAGAGATGGCCTGGGCCACGGCCAGGCCCCGGTCCGAGGTGAGCACCGGCCGGAGCACCGCCGCGTCGGCGGGGATGTCCCGATTCACGCCCACAAAGGGCTTGATCACGGAGGTGCCCTGGACCTCGTGGTCATACTGGCGGTTGATCCATTCCCTGGAGCAGATATTGGGCCGGGCCAGGAGGTCGGCCAGAAGAGCCCCGTACCCCTCCGGCGGCGGGGGCGTGATCACGGGCTCGTACAGGCCCCGGTCCGCCGGGGACCGCCACTCGCATTCGAACTCCCACTGGGGAAATCCCCGGGTAAGGAGGTCCAGGTCCACGTAGGCGCAGGTCTTTCCCTCGAAGGTGAGGTGCAGCCTGCCCGTGTCCGTGAATTCGCCGATGACCGTGCTCTCCACCTCGTGCTTGTCCGCCAGGGCAAAAAACCGCGCCTCATGCTTTGGCGACACGGCCACGGTCATTCGCTCCTGGCTCTCGGACACCCAGATCTCCCAGGGGTCCAGGCCCTCGTACTTCAACGGCACCTTGGAAAGCTCCACCCGGCAGCCCCCGGACGACCGGGCGCTCTCCCCCACGGAGGAGGAAAGCCCGCCCCCGCCGTTGTCCGTGATGAAGGGGATGAGCCCCTCGTCCCGGGCCTCCAGGAGGAAATCGTGCATCTTCTTCTGGGTGTAGGGGTCGCCGATCTGTACGTGCCCGGCGGGCGTGTGTTCGGAAAAGACCTCGGACGAGGCGGTTACCCCGTGGATGCCGTCCTTGCCTACCCGGCCGCCGCACATGACGATGAGGTCCCCGGAGTGGGCCTGCTTGGTTTCCGAGGGCGTGCCGTCCACCAGCACGGGCATGATGCCGATGGCCGTGACGAACACCAGGCACTTGCCCAGGTAGCCGGGGTGGAACACGAGGGTGCCATGCGGCGTGGGGATGCCGCTCTTGTTGCCCCCGTCCCGCACGCCCTCAATGACCCCGTCCAAAAGCCGCCGGGGGTGGAGCCGGGGGGACAGCGGCCCGTCGTAGTCCCGGGGTCCCACGCAGAACCCGAAGGTCCCGGCGATGAGCTTCGCGCCCCGGCCCGTGCCCATGGGGTCCCGGTACACGCCCACGATGCCCGTGATGGCTCCTCCGTAGGCTTCCATGTTGGACGGCGAGTTGTGGGTCTCGCCGGTGATGACGTAGTGGTGGTCGTCATCGAATTTCGCGGCCCCGGCGTTGTCCCACAGCACGGACACCACCCAGGGCTTCTTTTCCTTGATGGCCAGGGTGGGGGCCTTGATGCACTCGGAAAAGAGGTTCTCGATGACAAGGGTTTCGCCTGTGGAAAGGTCCCGGTAGGTGAACCGGCCGTTGAAGGTGTTGTGGTTGCAGTGGTCGCTGCGGCCCTGGGAGATGTACTCCAGTTCCACGTCCGTGGGGCCGGAAAGCCCCATGGTCTCCCTCTCGGCCCGCACCCGGGGATCGGAAAAATATTCCCGGATGGTGGGCACGTCCGCCGGGTGCAGGGCCAGGTTCCGTTCCCGGCTGATCCGCAGAAGCTCCGCATCGCTGTCCGCCGGGAGGGTGGCCACCCGGGGCTTGTGGTCCAGGCGCACCTTGGGCACGACGATCCCCACCCCCGTGGCCGGATCCCAGTCCCCGGGGCCGAACACCTTCCACTGCTGGATGATGTCATTGGCCAAAAGCCTGCCCCCGATGGTTTCAGCGTCTTCCCGGGAAATCCCCTTGCCCGAAAGGCAGTACCGCCGTGAGGTGTAAACCGCCTCCCCCCGGGCCAGCCCCCGCCCCAGAACATCGGTGACCGCCTCCACGGCCGTGGCCCCTGGGTTGTCCCGGACGCCGGGCCTGAACCCGATCCACACCACCCAGTCAAAAGGCAGGGCCAGCGGCTCGTAAGACGACACCTGGGTCACGGGGTTGGTGAATATCCGGGACCGCACAGCCTCGGCCTCGTCCGCCGAAAGCTCCGCGTCCAGGGTCAGAATATGCACCGCCCGGACCGAGGAAAGCGGAATGCCGAAATAATTCCTGGCCTTCTTCCGGATGCCCTCTCCCTCGGCATCGGGAAGATGCCCCTTCAAGGCGATTTCCAAACGCGCCGCCATGGCAGGTTCCTTTTTTATGGATTACGTGGGGGGAAACCTTTTTGAAAAAAAGGTTTCCCCCCACACCCCCTTTCCAAAAACTTCTTGGGATGGGTGCTTCGCACCCTTGGGGGAAAGCTCTTTTGCGCCGGAGCCGATTTTCCGGCAAGAACCCGGGTCCGAGCAGGTCGGCGAGAGCAGAAACGCAACAGCGGGTTGGCAACCCGCCTCCAGTCGCATTCATACCAAGAAAGGATGCGGGGGGCAAACGCCTTGATAAGGCCTCTGACCCCGCTCTCCCCCTCCGGGCACAGGCGCTGCGGCATGTTTTCGGATCACGGCCACTTGACGAGCGGCCATCTAGTGTAAAAATTAGTAGCTGTTGTCCTGTTTACCTCCCAGCACCTTCGGAAACCGGAAAAACCTCATGACCGACTCCGCCCCACGAGCCGTCAGCCTCTGGCCAGCCCGGACGAAAACGAAAGCAGGCTATTAAAAAAACCCATCCCATAAAACCCGTGCCCCTCCAACCGAAAGGCGAATGCTCATGGCCATCACGGAAAAGGACGGCAAGTTCTACCCGCCCCAGGATTTCACGAAAAACGCCTGGGTCAAGAGTTACGACCAGTACAAGAAAATTTACGACCAAAGCATCAACGACCCGGAAGGCTTCTGGGGCGAAATCGCCCGGGAGCTTTTCTGGCACGAACCGCCCCAAAAAGTCCTGGATTACAATTTTGACGTGACCCAGGGCGAAGTTTTCCACACCTGGTTTGCCGGGGGAAAAACCAACGTCTGCTACAACTGCCTGGACCGGAACCTGGAAGCGGGCCTGGGGGACAAGACCGCCTTCATCTGGCAGGGCGAGCCCGACGGCGACAAAAAGAAGATCACCTACGCCGAACTCCACCGCCTGGTGTGCCGGTTCGCCAACGTGCTGAAGAAAAAGGGAATCAAAAAGGGCGACCGGGTGACCCTGTATCTCCCCATGTTCTGGGAGCTTCCGGTGGCCATGCTGGCCTGCGCCCGCATCGGGGCCGTGCACTCGGTGGTCTTTGCCGGGTTCTCCGCCGACGCCCTCAAGCAGCGCATCCAGGAGAGCGGGGCCAGACTCCTGGTGACCAGCGACGTGAACATCCGGGCCGGCAAGGCCATCCCCATGAAGGAGAAGGTGGACGGCGCCCTGGCGGACTGCCCGGACATCGAACACGTCATCGTGGTCCAGCGCGCCGGGGGCGAGTGCCCCATGACCGGCGTCCGGGACACCTGCTGGAACGACGACATGAACGCCCCGGGCATCACGGATGACTGCCCCTGCGAGCCCGTGGACGCCACGGACCCCCTGTTCCTCCTGTACACCTCCGGCTCCACGGGCAAACCCAAGGGCCAGGTCCACGCCACGGGCGGCTACATGACCTACGTGTACCTCACTTTCAAGTGGGTGTTCGACATCAAACCCGAGGATGTCTATTGGTGCACGGCGGACATCGGCTGGATCACGGGGCATTCCTACATCGTGTACGGCCCTCTCATGAACGGGGCCACCTCCATCATGTACGAGGGCACGCCGCTCTATCCCCAGGCGGACCGGGCCTGGGAGCTGGTGGACCGCTTCGGCGTCACCATCTTCTACACCGCCCCCACCGCCATCCGGGCCCTGGAGCGCCAGGGGGACGAGTGGCCCGCCAAGCACAAGCTTTCGAGCCTGCGCCTGCTGGGTACGGTGGGAGAGCCCATCAACCCCGAGGCCTGGCAGTGGTACCACAAGCACATCGGCCACAAGAACTGCCCCATCGTGGACACCTGGTGGCAGACCGAGACCGGGGGCATCTGCATCACGCC
>JAHJUF010000449.1 GCA_018829095.1 Pseudomonadota bacterium
CTCGGGCTTCATGATGAAACCCATAGCACCTAGTGGAGAAAAAGTCTAGTTTTATTTTTCTTGTTATATCAATATGTTGTGCTCATGGATGGGCGATGCCACAAAATCAGGGGCCTACTACCCCCTGAACGCTTACAAAAAATGAAGAGGCAGACAGCTCCGGGTCTGTTCGAAAGCATCTGGCCGGCATATTCCTATTTATATGCCTGATAATGCTATCAATCTTCTTGGGGTTCAATTACAAGGCCAGTTCTCTCATCAAGGAGCAGCTGCATCGGCAAGGACAAGCCTTTTTGCAGGAGATTGTGCTGACACGCGAATGGGCCGCCAATCACGGCGGGGTTTATGTGCTCCTCACTCCCGGTATGGAGGTAAATCCTTTTCTTTCGCAGATACCAGGAAGCAAGGCCGTGGTCGAGGACCGGGACGGCAATCGCTATACCTTGAAGAACCCTGCCCTTATGACCAGAGAGATTTCTGAACTTGCAGCGAAGAAGGGTATTTTTCAATTCAGAATAACGAGTCTCAAGCCTCTCAATCCCGCCAACGAACCCGGCCAATTCGAGCGTTCGGCCCTGAAGGCGTTCGAGAAGGGAAGCGGTGAGTATTCCATCTACGACCAAAAAGGGGGCCAGGTCCTCTACCGCTACATGACCCCCTTGATTACTCAGGAAGCCTGCCTGAAGTGCCATGCACACCAAGGCTACCACCTGGGAGACCTGCGAGGAGGTATCAGCGTCACCATCGACGCCACAGAAGTTATGCAACAGCTTCATAAAAATAAAATTTTTCTGATGCTTTCAGGCTTTGGGGTCATATTTCTGATCTTTGCCATCATCTGGTCCATATCACAGTCATTCATAAATAAGATCAAAGTTGCCGAGCTAAAACTGGTCAAGATGGCGAGTACCGACTTTCTAACCGGCCTCCTCAATCGCCGCGAACTGTTTAACAGAATCGCTATTGAGGTTTCGCGGGCAAAACGGGAAGCAAAACCTATATCGATTATTATAATCGATATCGATAAGTTCAAAACATTGAATGACACCTATGGCCACCAAGCTGGTGATGTCGTCCTAAAGGAGCTATCGCGCTGTTTTACCGAGAGGTTTCGCGGTTACGACATTATCGCCCGTTACGGTGGAGAGGAGTTTCTTGTCGCGGCACCCGAAACAACCCTGGAACAGGCACGGGAACTGGCCGAGCGCCTCCGCGTTGCGGTGATGAACATGTCGATCCTGTACGAAGACGGAGCGCTCCCCATCAAATGCACCATCAGCGCCGGGGTCGCTTGGATGCAGGATGACGAGGATGTGGAAAGAACCATCTCTCGGGCCGATGAGGCGTTGTACAGGGCCAAGAATGAAGGACGCAACCGGGTATCAGTCGCATAAAGGTGCAGTTGTGGGCCGGTAGATTGGGCAGGGCTTCGCTTGGCCTAACCTATGGACCTTTTTCAGAAGGTTGTGGATCCCCGCTTTCGCGGGGATGACGACCCATTGCCGTTGTTGCAGCTTCATCATCTTTCATTTCAAGGAGGTTCATCATGCCGGACATCCATTCCAGCGTGTACGTGGCGCCCACGGCGTTCATCATGGGAGACGTGGCCGTGAGGCGGGATTCGTCCCTCTGGCCCGGAGCCTCGCTCCGGGGAGACATGGGAAGCATCCGGGTCGGCCAGGGCTCGTCCATCCAGGACTCCTGCTCCCTTCACATCCAGCCCGGGGGCCGGGTGGAGGTGGGGGATCTGGTGACTGTGGGCCACGGCGCGGTGCTCCACGGCTGCTCCATCGGCAACTGCACGGTGGTGGGCATGAACTCCACGGTGCTGGACGGGGCCCAGGTGGGCAACGGCTGCATCGTGGCCGCCGGGGCGGTGGTGAAAACCGGGCTGGTGGTGCCGGACCACTCCATGGTGGTGGGGTTCTCGGAGATCAAGGTGGGCCGGGTGCCGGACCTCACCTGGAACTGGGTGGGGGCCCTGGTCTACATCGCCCTGGCCCGGCAGTACCACCTGGGGCAGGGGACCTTTGACAACGACGAACTCATGGCCGCCGCCGAGGCGCTCAAGGCCGAGTATCCCCTGCCCGCCTGACCGGGAAAAGAACCCCAACGGGCCATCGCCCTTGTCTGTTGACCCGGGCGGAATCCCTCCCCTTGGCAAAGGGGGCAGGGGGGATTTCTTTGTTGCTTTTTTCTTTTCCAATAGCCGTCCCGGGAATCCGGACCGAATCAAGGAGAAATGATGAGCGGAAAGGGAATCTGCGTGGTGGGGGCCTGCAACATGGACCTCATCAGCTACGTGCCCAGGCTGCCGAAAATGGGCGAAACCCTCCACGGCCAGCGGTTCGCCATGGGCTTTGGGGGCAAGGGCGCCAACCAGGCGGTCATGGCGGCCAAGCTGGGGGGCTCCGTGTCCATGGTCTCCCGCCTGGGCCGGGACAGCTTCGGGGAAACCACCCTGAAGAATTTCGCCAAATGGGGCGTGGACACCTCCCACGTCCTGTTCACGGACCAGGCCGCCTCGGGCGTGGCCCCCATCGCGGTGGACGCCGATGGCAAGAACTCCATCATCATCGTCACCGGGGCCAATGATCTTCTCACCGAGGAGGACGTAACGGCCGCCACTTCGGCCATCGCGGGGGCGGCCATCTGCGTGTGCCAGCTGGAAATCCCCCTGGCGACGAGCCTGGCGGCCCTGCGCCTGGCCCGGGAAAACGGGGTGTTCACCCTCTTCAACCCCGCCCCGGCCCGGCCGGACCTGCCCGAGGAGCTCTACCGCCTTTCGGACATCTTCTGCCCCAACGAGTCGGAGACCGAACTCCTGACAGGCATGCCCACCGCCACCCTGGACCAGGCCGAGGCCGCCGCCCGGAAGCTGGTTTCCCGGGGGGCGAAAACCGTGATCCTGACCCTGGGGGAACGGGGCAGCCTGGTGGTGACGGCGGACGAGGCCCGGCACATTCCTGTTACGCCCGTCCGGGCCCGGGACACCACGGGCGCGGGAGACTGCTTCGTGGGGAGCCTGGCCTTTTTCCTGGCTGCGGCAAAACCCCTGGCCCAGGCCGTGGAACGGGCCAACCGCATCGCGGCCATCAGCGTCCAGGCCGAGGGCACCCAGACGAGCTTTCCCGAGGCCCGCGACCTGCCCCCGGGCATCCTGGACGCCCCGGCCGCGCAAGCCCCAAAACCGGCCCCGGCCATGGACCCCGCCGCTTTGGGAAAATTCATCGACCACACTCTGCTCAAACCCGATGCCACGGACGAGGCGGTGGACCGGCTGTGCGCCGAGGCGGTCCGATACGGGTTCAAGGCCGTGTGCGTGAACTCCGGCCGGGTGGCCCATGTGGCAAAAAAGACCGCCGGGTCGGGCGTCCTGGTGTGCTCGGTCATCGGCTTTCCCCTGGGGGCCATGGATTCGGAGGCCAAGGCCTTCGAGGCCCGCCGGGCCGTGGAGTTGGGAGCGGACGAGCTGGACATGGTCATCAACGTGGGGCTGCTCAAGGGCGGGGATCACAAGGCCGTGGAGGCGGACATCCGGGCCGTGCGCCAGGCCGCGCCGCCCCCACAGGTCCTGAAGGTCATCATCGAGACGAGCCTGTTGACCGATGCGGAAAAAGTCGTTGCCTGCGAAATCGCCAAGGCCGCGGGCGCGGATTTCGTCAAGACCAGCACCGGATTTTCCGGCGGCGGGGCCACCGTGGCCGACATCGCCCTCATGCGCCGGACCGTGGGCCCGGAGATGGGCGTGAAGGCCAGCGGAGGCATCAAGGACGCCAAGGCGGCCCTGGCCATGCTGGAGGCGGGAGCCTCCCGCATCGGGGCTGGCGCGGGCGTGGAAATCGTGAAGGGCCTGGAGGGTGGGGAGGGGTATTAGAAGCAGATCCCGTCTCTTTTAGAAAATGAACAGGGGACGACTTGTCCGGGGCGTCCCCTGGTTTTTTCCGGCCGCGGGCATTCGTCCGTCCCGCATCCGGCTTTTTTGGAGACAAGTCCAATACCTTGATTCCCTGGTACCTGGCGGTTGATTTCTTGGGAGGGATGGTTAATTTAGAAAGTTGTGGGCGAACGCCCGGGATGCATCCCATTCATGGCCGTCCGGGATGCGTCCGAAACCACGGCCATCCAACGGGGAGATAAGGGAGGGGAAGATGAAGAAAGCTTATGAAAAAAGGTCGGAGTGGAGGCTGTTCCTGGTGGTTCTGGCGGTGCTGGGCCTTGTGGCCATGTTTTCGGGGTGCTCCGAAAAGACAGAGGAGCCGGCTCCCGCGCCCCAGCCCATGACCCATACGGAGGAGACCCCCATGGTTCAGCCGGCCATGGAAGAGCCGGCTATGGGCGAATCCATGGAACAGGCTGTTCTGGATGAAGAACCCGCCCTGTCCGAATCCGAGGCCATGACCCCGGCCGAGGGCATGGAAATGGAAGAGGAACCCGCCACGTCCGAATCCGAAGCCATGACGCCGGTCGAGTAGGTTTTCCGGCCGGGCCCAAAGCAACATCCCTACAAATCCCGGGGGACGCCCAAGCACGGCGTCCCCCGGGATTTTTTTTGGACCGGTTCCGGCTTTCAGGACCAACAGGCTTTTCCTCCCTTTCCGGCAATGATGGGTTCACAAAAAGCCAAGATGTTCGTCACCCCCGGCGGCCCAAAAGCTTGCGGGCTCCCAGGTTGGCGAAAAAGGCCGTGGCCGCCACCAGGATGATGCTGGCCCCGGAGGTGAGGTTGAGCGCGTAGGACAGGGCCAGGCCAATAACCACAAAGGCCGCGCACAGGAGCCCGGCCAGGACCATCACCCGGGCCAGGGACCCGCTCCACTGCTCGGCCATGTAGGGCGGGATGGTGAGGAGCGCCACGATGAGGATCAGGCCCACCACCCGCACCAGCATGACCACGGCGAGCGCGATCATGCCCAGGAGCAGGTAGTGGAGGAAAGTGACGGGCACGCCCCGGAGCCGGGCGAAGTCCGGATCGTAGGACAGGGCCAGGAGGTCCCGGTACCAGTAGGCGGTAACCGCCACCACCGCGGCGCACATCGCCCCCATGAACCAGAGGTCCTGGACCGAAACCGTGAGGATGCTGCCGAAGAGGTAGCTCATGAGGTCCACGTTGTAGCCCGGGGCCAGGTCCGAGAACACCACGCCCACGGCCATGCCCGCGGCCCACAGGACCCCCACCACCGTGTCGGCCCGCCGGCGGGACCTGAGGGTCACGGCTGCCATGACCATGGCGGCGGCCAGCGAAAACCCCAGGGTGCCCAAAAGCGGCGAGAACCCGAAGAACACGGCCATGCCCACTCCGCCGTAAGCCGCGTGGGCGATGCCGCCGGACAGGAAGGCCAGGCGGTTCACCACCACCAGGGCGCCGATGACCCCGCAGGTGACCGACGCCAGCAGCCCGGCGTAGAGGGCGTGGCGCATGAACTCGTGGCCCAGGGCCTCTATCATTTCAGGAATCCTTGTGAGACTTCAGAACCCGGTGGGGCAGGCCGTGGGCGATGAGGTCCACGGGGCAGTGGTAGGCGCCTTCCAGCATCTCCTGGGTGACCTCGGCCGCATCGTGGTGGTGCACGCTGGTGGACACGCAGGCCACGGAGTTCACGTAGGAGGACAGGACCATGAGGTCGTGGCTCACCACCACGATGGTCATGGTTTCGTTCAGGTCCCGGAGCAGGGAGTACATGCGGGTCTGGCCCTCGGGGTCCACGTTGGACGTGGGTTCGTCCAAAAGGAGCATCTCCGGCTCCCCGGCCAGGGCCCGGGCGATGAAGAGCCTCTGGCGCTGGCCGCCGGAGAGACGCCCCACCTTCTCCCTGGCCAGATCCTTCATGCCCGTGAGCTCCAGGGCCTCGGCCACGGCCTTTTTGTCCTCCCGGTCATACCGGCTCCGGAGGAACCCCCGGCGGCTCATGCGGCCCATGAGGGCCACCTGCTCCACGGTCACGGGGAAGTCGTCCCCCATGCCCAGGTCCTGGGGCATGTAGCCGATGCGGGGGGCGGCCTTGGCCGGAGACAGGCCGAACACCCGCACCGTGCCCGTCCGGGGGGTCAGCAGCCCGGCGATGATCTTGATCAGGGTGGTCTTGCCCCCGCCGTTGGGCCCGATGACCGCCAGGAACTCCCTTTTGCGGATGGAAATGTTCACGTCCTCGAGCACGGCCCGGCCGTTGAAGGAGAAATTTACGCCGGAAATTTCGATGACAGGAACGTCGTCTTGCATGGATTCCTTGCCTTGAACCCCACATTTCGGGCAAAATAACAAAATCGGGAGAAACTCCCGGCGATTCGCGTTGCCACCGAATCGCCGCCACGGCCCGTCCCCAACCGAGTTAAGTTACCATCACACAGCCCCAGGCGCAACATCTCCGGGGCGGCAAGGCCCGTCTTGTCCATGCGCGTACTCTTTTACTGCCAGCACGTCCTGGGCATGGGACACTTCTTCCGGGCCCTGGAAATCTGCCGGGCGCTTTCGGATCACGAGGTGGTCCTGGTGTCCGGCGGGCCGGGGGTGGAGGAGACCCTCCCGGACCACGTGCGCCTGTTCTCCCTCCCGCCCCTGGAGATGGACGAGAACTTCACGGCCCTCCAAACGGACGCGGACCTGGTGGATGTGAAGGAGGAACGCAAAAACAGGCTCCTTGCCCTGGCAAAAGAGTTTTCGCCGGACGTCTTTCTGGCGGAGCTTTTCCCCTTTGGCCGCAAGGCGTTCTCCTTCGAACTCCTGCCGCTCCTCACGGCCCTGGCCCAACAACGGCCCCGGCCCCTGGTGGTGTCCAGCCTCCGGGACATCCTGGTGGAAAAGGGGGACCCCGTTGCCTGGGAGGACCGGGTGACCCGCCTGGTGAACCAGTGGTTCGACCTGGTTCTGATCCACGCGGACCCCCGGGTGGCCGAACTTTCCGAGAGCTTTTCCCGAACCGGGGACCTGACGGCCGCCGTGCGGTACACGGGTTACGTGGCCCGCATGCCCTCCCCGGGAGCCCGGAAGCGGGTCCGGGCCTCCCTGGGCCTGTCGGAAAAAGACCGCCTCTGCGTGGTTTCCGCCGGAGGCGGCCGGGTGGGGGGGCCGCTTTTGGCCGCAGCCGCCGGGGCCTTGGATATTGTAAAGGCGCGTGGCCGTGTTTATGTTGAAATCACGGCCGGGCCCTACCTGCCGGAGGAGGAGTTCCAGGACCTCGCAGCCCGGGCGGGTCCGGGGACCCGGGTGCGGAGATTCATCCCGGATTTCGCGGATTTCATCGCCGCCTCCGACCTTTCCGTTTCCATGGCCGGATACAATACCTGCATGAACGTCCTGGCCGCCGGGGTCCGGGCCCTGGTGTGGCCCTTCGGCCAGAACCGGGAACAGGGGTTCCGGGCCCAAAGGCTCGCGGACCTGGGGGCGCTGGGCGTGCTGACGGACGCGGAGCTTGCGCCCGAAAGGCTCGCCGCCCGCATCAGGGAGGCTCTGGACAGCCCCCGGCCCCGGGGGGATGTGGACCTTGACGGAGCCCGGACAACGGCCCGGCTGCTACTGGATTTCGTTCGAAACGGAAAGGACGGATGATGGCCAGACAGGTTTTGTGGGAAAACCCGCCCCCGGATCTGGCGGCCCGGGCGGCCCGGATGGTGGCCCGGCACGCGGGCAAGTCCCGGCGGCCCAAGGTGTTCTTCCGGGCTGACGACATCCACGAGGCGGACCCGGGTTTTACGCGCCTGGCCCGGATATTCTCCGCCCGGAGGGCTCCCCTTTCCATGGCCGTGGTGCCGGCCTGGATCACGCCGGAAAAGGTTTCCGGCCTCCTGTCGGTCTGCAAGGGCGCCCCGGACCTGTGGTGTTTCCACCAGCACGGGTTCGACCACGAAAACCGTGCCCTCTCGGGCAAGAAGGCCGAGTTCCCGGACTCCCGGGATCAAGAGGCCATCCGCACGGACCTGGCCCGGGGGCGGGAGCGGATGGAGGCGCTTTTTCCGGAAAGGTTCGACCCCGTGTTCACCCCACCCTGGAACCGCCTGGGGGAAAAGGGGCTGGTATGCCTCCGGGAACTGGGGTTTTCCGCCGTATCCCGGAGTTTCGGCAGCCACCCGGACCCGCCGCCCGGGCTCCCGGACTTTCCCGTGCAGGTGGATCTCCACACCCGCAAGGAAACCGACCCCGGGCAGGCGGCGGCCGCCCTTTTCCGGGAGTTGGACGAAGGCCTGGAACGCGGACTCTGCGGGATCATGATCCACCACGCCCTCATGAACGACGCGGCTTTTGATTTCCTGGAGCGTCTGGTGGGCCAGGTGGCTGGGGAGGAAAGCATGGAGATGCTCCATCTGGGGGACCTGGCCAAAAGAGCCTCCCAGCCGGTTTCCCGAGGAACCCTTTGAGACAGGCCCTGCCAGCCGCAGGCCGCCAGCGCCAGGTGGTGCTGCCCTGGGGCAAGTCCGCGGTCATCTCCATCCGGAGCCTCAAGGCCCGGTTCTTCCGGTCCCTGGTGACGGTGCTGGCCCTGGTGTTCGCCGTGTCCTTCCTGGCCTTCATCCTGGTTTCGGCGGACGTGGCCGACGGGGTCCTGAAACAGGGCGGCCCGGGCATCCGTCAGCAACTGGAAAAAAAGGGGTACGACCTCGTGCCCGGGGCCACCTCCGTGGGCCAGACCCCCAAGCAGCGGTGGATCGCCGTACTCTCCCTTCTGGTGTGCGTGGCCGGTATCGCCAACGCCCAGCTCATGGCCGTCACGGAGCGGTTCCGGGAGATCGGC
>JAHJUF010000450.1 GCA_018829095.1 Pseudomonadota bacterium
GAGCCGGGGCTCCTTTGTGGAAGGCCGTATGCACGGGCCCTGGACCGACTGGTACGAGGACGGCTCCAAGGCCCAGGAAAGCCTTTGGGAAAACGGACGCAAGGCCGGCCAGTGGACCGTGTACGAGCGGGAAACCGGCCGGGTGAAGGACCGCCCTTCCTTTGATCCCAAAAAGGAACCCCCCACGGAGTTCACGCTCCTCACGGACCGGGACGTGACCCAGATAGTCACCGAGATCCAGAGGGTGCGGCTTCATCGAGCCTGGGTCATCCTGGTGGGGGCCCGGGTCGCCCGGAGGGTGCCGGCTTGGTCGGTGGGCGTCTGGATGCTCTTCTTTGTTCCCATCTTTGCCGTGGCCGGTCCGGCTCTGGGGCTCCTGGGGGTCCCGGCCTCCGCCGCCGCCGCCGGGCTCCTGTCCACAGCCACCGCTGGTCTGGCCCGCATCCACGAAAACGCGACCCGCCCCGATGCGGGAACAGCTCCTGGGCACCGGTAAACCGCCCGCTCCCCTATTCCTTGCGAAAAAAAATCCATCCCTTGCCCTGTAACCCCCGCGATTCCAGCGCCTTGCCGCCCTACTGTTTGGCTTGACTCAACCTCTGATTTTTACTATAAATATTCTTTTTTTGAGGGGGGATTTTCCCGGGTCCGGAAAGCCCCGGAAAACGGGCCTTTCCCTCCGTCCATCCAAAGGAGCACCCATGACCGCCGAAGAAATCGCAGCCCTCGAAATTTCCATCGAGAGCGAGATGAAAAAATCCTACCTCGATTACGCCATGAGCGTGATCATCGGCCGCGCCCTGCCCGATGTGCGGGACGGCTTGAAGCCCGTGCACCGGCGAGTCCTTTTCGCCATGCGGGAGCTCAAGAACGACTACAACAAGCCCTACAAAAAATCCGCCCGCGTAGTGGGCGATGTCATCGGCAAGTACCACCCCCACGGCGACACGGCGGTCTACGACACCCTGGTGCGCATGGCCCAGGATTTTGCCATGCGGTGCCCCCTGGTGAACGGCCAGGGCAACTTCGGGTCCATCGACGGCGACCGCCCGGCAGCCATGCGGTACACGGAAGTACGCATGCAGAAGCTCGCCCACCAGATGCTGGAGGACCTGGACAAGGACACCGTGGGCTGGGTTCCCAACTACGACGAGTCCCTCACCGAGCCCGTGGTGCTTCCCTCCCGGGTGCCCAACCTCCTGGTGAACGGATCAACGGGCATCGCCGTGGGCATGGCCACCAATATCCCGCCCCACAACCTGGGGGAAATCGTGGACGCCCTGTGCGCCCTGATCGATGATCCGTCCCTCACGGCCCGGGACCTCCTGAGCATCGTGCCTGGACCGGATTTCCCCACCGCCGGGATCATCCACGGCCGGGCCGGCATCCATAGCGCCTATTCCACGGGCCGGGGCATCATCAGGATCCGGGCCAGGATTCTGGTGGAAAAGGACCCGAAGACCGAGCGGGAAACCCTGGTGGTCAACGAGTTGCCCTACCAGGTGAACAAGGCCCGGGTCATCGAGAAAATCGCCCAGCTGGTGAAGGAAAAGGTCATCGAGGGCATCTCCTTTGTCCGGGACGAGTCGGACCGGGAGGGCATGCGCATCGCCCTGGGCCTGAAACGCGACATCATGTCCGGCGTGGTCACCAACCAGCTTTTCAAGCATACCCAGCTGGAATCCACCTTCGGCATCATCATGCTGGCCATCGTGAACAACCGGCCCGAGCTCCTCACCTTCAAGGAGGCGCTCCTGTATTTCCTGGCCCACCGCAAGCAGGTGGTGGTGCGCCGCACGCGATACGATCTGGCCCGGGCCGAGGAACGCGCCCATATCCTGGAGGGGTTGAAGATCGCCCTGGATTTCCTGGACGAGGTGGTGGCCCTCATCCGGGCCTCCAAAAGCCCGTCCGAGGCCTCGGACGGGCTCATGGAGCGCTTCGGCCTGTCCCGGATCCAGGCCCAGGCCATCCTGGAGATGCGCCTTTCGCGCCTGACCGGCCTCGAACGGGACAAGATCCTGGCTGAACTGGCCCAGGCCCTGGCCGATATCTCCCGGTACAAGGAGATCCTTGGCTCCCCGAGCATGGTGGCCAGTATCATCCGGGAGGAACTCCAGGCCCTGAAGACCGAGTTCTCGGACGAACGCCGCACCGAGATCATTGAGGACGAGGGCGAAATCTCCATCGAGGACATGATCGCCGAAGAGGACATGGTGGTGACCGTCACCCAGCGGGGCTACATCAAACGGAACCCCATCACCCTCTACCAGGCCCAGCGCCGGGGCGGAAAAGGCAAGATCGGCATGGGCACGGGGGACAGCGACTTCGTGACGCGGCTCTTCGTGGCCTCCACCCACCACACCTTCCTGTTCTTCACCAACAACGGCCGGGTCTACTGGCGCAAGGTCTACGAGATCCCCCAGGCAGGCCGGGCCGCCAAGGGCAAGGCCATCGTGAATCTGCTGGATCTCGCCGAGGGGGAATCCGTCACCACCATCTTGAACGTGCCGAGTTTCGACCCCGGGTACAACATCCTCATGGCCACCAAAAAGGGCCTGGTCAAGAAGACCGACCTCCTGGCCTATTCCAATCCCCGGGCCAACGGCATCATCGCCCTGAACCTGGCCGAGGAGGACGAACTCATCGCCGCCCGCATCTCCGACGGCACCCAGAACATCTTCCTGTGCACGGCAACGGGCAAGTCCATCCGGTTCCACGAGTCGGACGTCCGGGCCACGGGCCGGGTGTCCATGGGCGTCCGGGGCATTCGACTGGCGGGCGACGACACCATCGTGGGCATGGAGGTCCTCACCCACAGCAAGACGCTTTTCTCCTGCACGGAAAACGGATACGGAAAACGCACCTCCGTGGACGAATACCCCCTCCAGCGCCGGGGAGGCCAGGGAGTCATCACCATCCGCACCAATGAGCGCAACGGCTCCGTGGTGGCGGCCCTGGCCGTGGACAACGAGGACGACCTCATGCTCATGACCGACGGAGGCAAGATCATCCGCTTCCCCGTGGCGGACATGTCGGTCATCGGCCGGAACACCATGGGCGTGAAGCTCATGGGCCTGGAGCCCGGCGAACACATCATCGGCGCGGCCCGCCTGGAAGAACGCGAGGAAGAGGAGAACGGGAACGGGGAAAACGTCGAGGGGGAGCCGGAGGAGGAATTCGGGGATGAGGAAGCCGGGGCGGAAACCCTGGACCCCGAAGAATAGAGCCGGTACGCGATTGCCTTCCGCCCCGGCCGCAGGCCGGGCGGGGCCGCATCCTGTTCGCGCCATCCGCATAACCGGCGCATTTTTTTTGCTTTCGATTGAACCGGGAGAGCTTATGGAAGCCTGCAAACCCGACGAACTCATGAAGAAATCCCTGGCCGTGGTGGGGGCCGGGTCCTGGGGCACGGCCCTGGCCCAGGTCCTTGCCGCCAAGGGATTCGTGGTGGACCTGTGGGCTTTTGAGCCCGAGGTGGTGGAGGGCATTCAAAACCAGCGGGAAAACCCGATCTTCCTGGCCGGGGTTCCCCTGTCCGAACGCATCCGGGCCTCGTCGGACCCCCGGGCGGTGGTGGAGGGCAAGGACTTCATCCTTTTTGTCGTGCCCAGCGAGTTCCTCCGGAGCACGGCCAGGACCATGGCTCCCTTCGTGTCCCCGGACGCCCTGGTGGTCTCGGCAGCCAAGGGCATTGAGGTGGGCACCCACCTGCGCATGACCCAGGTGCTCGCTGAGGAGCTTCCCCAGGTGGACCCGGCGCGCATCACGGCCATCTCGGGGCCCAGTTTCGCCCGGGAGGCGGCCATGGGCCTGCCCACCCTGGTGACCGTGGCCGCCCCGGACCCGGTGGTGGGAGAAACGGTCCAGCAGATTTTTGCCTCTCCGGCCTTCCGGGTCTACACCAACGAGGACATGGTGGGCGTGGAGCTGGGAGGCGCGGTGAAGAACGTCATGGCCATCGCCTCGGGCATCTGCGACGGCCTGGGCCTGGGGGCCAACACCCGGGCCGCCCTCATCACCCGGGGGCTGGCGGAAATGCGCCGCCTGGGCCTGGCCATGGGCGCCCTGCCCGAGACCTTCTCGGGCCTGGCCGGGGTGGGGGACCTGGTCCTCACCTGCACGGCGGACCAGAGCCGGAACTACACCGTGGGCAAAAAGATCGGGTCCGGCGCGAAACTCTCCGAGATCCTTTCGGGCATGCGCATGGTGGCCGAGGGCGTGCGCACGGCCAAAAGCGTGTTTGCCCTGTCCCAAAAGCTTAACGTGGAAATGCCCATCGTGGAGCAGACCTACGAGATCCTGTACCAGGACAAGGACCCGGGGGAGGCCATCTTCACCCTCATGACCCGGAAGCTGAAGAACGAACTGGCGGATTAGGCCCATGGCCCCGAGGCGCAGGGACGGCATTTCGGAACACGCGCCTGTGTCGGGCGGCGAGGAGTCCCGGGCCCCGGACCAGGCGACCCTGGACACGCCTCCCCAGACCCACAAGGGCGCGGGCCACCGGTCACGTCTCCGGGAACGGTTCCTGGCCTCGGGCCTGGACGGATTTCTGGACTACGAGGTCATCGAGCTTCTGCTGACCTTGAACACCCCGCGCCGGGACTGCAAGGAGCCGGCCAAGGCGGCGCTCACCCGGTTCAAGACCCTCCAGGGCGTTCTCTCCGCTCCCCTGGAGGAACTCACCCGGGTCCCGGGCATCGGGCCCAAAAACGCCCTGGGCATCAAACTCATCGAAGCCGTGGCCGCCCGGCACCTGGAAGGGAAGATCCTCGGGAAAGACCCCATCCGCTCGGCCCGGGAGATGTTCGATTACCTGTACCTCCGCCTCCGGGACCGCCAGACTGAGTGCTTCACGGTCATCTACCTCGACGCCCAGAACCGCGCCCTCTCCGTGGAGACCCTCTTCGAAGGGACCCTGACCACGAGCCACGTCTATCCCAGGGAGGTGGTGCGCGCGGCGCTCTCCCACAACGCGGCGGCCCTCCTCCTGGCCCACAACCACCCCAGCGGCGAGCCCCGGCCCTCTCCTGCGGACATCCACATCACCCGGGAACTGGTGTTCGCCTGCCGCCTCATGGGCGTCCGGGTTCTGGAACACCTCATCATCGGCGACAACCACTACTACTCCTTCGCGGAAAAAGGCTACATCGCGGACTTCAACCGGGAACTGGACCGCCGCGACGGTCTCCAGGAACCCCCCACGGCCCCTGAACCCGGAGGCTTTACCCCATGAGCCCGGAAACCATCCTCTCCCGTTTCGCGCGCTTCGTTGCCGAAACCCCGGCTGCGGACATCCCGGAACGGGTGCTGGCCAAAGTCCGGCTCCAGGTCCTCACCAGCCTCACGGCCGCCCGGTTCTCCCATTGGCACCCCATGGCGAAAATGGCCCTTGCGGCAGAAAAAGCCGGGGCCCGGGGAGGGAGAAAAACCTCCACGGTCATCGCCACCGGGGACCGGCTTCCAGCGGAAAACGCGGCCTGCGCCAACGCGGCCTATGCCATGACGCTCGATTTTGACGACTACATGCTCATGGGCCACACGGGCTACAGCGCGGTCCTGCCCGCCCTGGCGTATCTGGAGCGTTCCAACGGCACGGTGGGGGAACTGCTCTCTACTGCGGCTGTGACCAACGAGGTCATGGGGCGGCTTTCCCTGGCCTGTTTCCTGGGCCCGTTGAACGGCCAGATGTGGTCCTACATCCACAACCTGGGGGGCGCGGCCGGCGCGTGCAGGGCCAAGGGGCTTGACCCGGATGTGACGAAAAACGCCATGGCGCTTTCCCTGTACCAGCCCAACTTCTGCCTGGCCCCGGGGTTCTGGCACGAGGGGTCCAAGCTCCTGACCAGCGCCGTGCCGCTGCGCGCGGGGCTGTGGGCCGCCCGGTACGCCGAGGCCGGGCTCTCGGGCCCGGAAAACATCGTGGAGGGCCCCCTGGGGTTCTTCCACTTTTTTGCCTTTACGCCCGTGCCGGAGTTCACCGGAGACCTGGGCAGCGCCTGGCTGTCCGACTCCCTGTCCTACAAGCGCTATCCGGGAACCTCCTACATCAACGCGCCCGTGGACGCGGCCCTGGGGGCGCTCCTCGCAGCCGGAAAAAAGCAGGTGAAAGACCCTGGCGAGGTGAAGCGCATCGCGGTGGACACGACCCTCCTGTCCTACAGCCTAGAGAATGTGTCCAAGGCCCAGGGGCGGAAAGAGGTGGACGCCATTGCCGTAAACTTCTCCGTGTCCCTGTCCGTGGCCTACGCCCTGCTCCGGGGCGACCTCGCGCCCGACCATTTCCGGGAGGACGAGCTTTCCGCCTTTGCGGACCGCATCCAGGCCCTGGCGGCCCGGGTCAAGGTGCGCCACGATCTCGCCCTGTCCGCGAAAACCGTTTCCACCTTCCCCATGCTAGGCGCGGTCCTGGCCAAAGCCAATCACAGGCAGTTCTCCCGCCTGCGGGACCACCTCCGTGCCCTGAACGGCCCGGGCGACGGGTCCAGGAGCCTGGCCAAAACCCTTGCCGCCCCGGGCTTTCCGGGATTCGTAAAAAACGCCCTCAAGCTGGCCGCATCCCGAAACCGGCCCATCCGCCTGGCCGACGTTCCCCTGGAAAACTACCCCATGCTCCAGAGTGCCCGGGTCCGGGTGGACTGGGCCTCCGCGCCGTCCACGGAATGCGAAATCCCCATCCCCACCGGCGGCTCGGGCACGGACGACGGCGCTCGGAAAGCCTGGGTGGCCGAGCGCACCCGCCGGGCCTTCGGCAAGGACCCCTCCCCCATCCTGGCCCTCCTGGAAGACCCGGAAACCCCGGTGCGCGACTTCGTAAAGGCCCTGGTCCTCTAAATCCGGCTCGCACAAGAGGGGATGGGAAGACGGCTTCCCGGGAAGTTGTGTGCGTCAAGTTCAGCAAAAGCGGGAATCCGGATAGGGTGATGCTGATTTTGGGCTGATGGTTTTTGCGAAACCATCACGATGGATCGCCAAATTTGCTTTAATTTCAATGGATTTTAAGCGGATGGTCGTGAGGACAGGGGGAGTGTTTCCACGTTCCAGCGGGTTGGGCTCAACCCAGCCAGCCTGGGAAAGCGTAAAACAGCAAAGTCCCCGGAATCGTGCATTTCTTCTGACCGCCGACCCAGGTTTCAACAAGTTCCGGCCGGACGTCGAAGGAGAGCCGGCCCCCGGTTTTCACTCCCCGGGGCTCTGGGCCATCAGGGCCCGGATGATCCGGGCGGTCTTTTTGGCGGAAAAGATGGACCGTAGCGCGGCCCGGAATTCCTCCTCGTTCTCGGCCAGAATGCCTTCTTCCCCGCCCGGGCGGATTTCGGTTTTCACGCCCTCGTCCGGGTAAATGATCACGGGGTAAAGGTTGAAGTCATGGTGGATGTGGAACAGCCGGTACCGGTAATCCTCCAGCCTGGGGGCCACCAGGAAGAAAGAAAAGCGGAAGTATCCGGGCGTACCCGCTTCCCCCATGAGTTCGGCCTTGCCGGCCCGCTCCTCCCTCTTCACCAGGGCCTCCACCAGGCGACCGGTTTTCCCTGCCAGGAAGGCTGCCTGCTCCCGCAGGATGGATACGGGCGCTCGAAGCTGGTCTTCCCGGGTCATCCCGGGCCACAGATCTTCCATCACGCCTCCTTTTTTCCGCTGGCGGCCCGTCCGGGCCCGCCGTCCTGAACCTTCCGTTCCCAGGCCGCCAGCACGGCGTCCTTCCACTGGCCGGGGTCCTTCACCCACCAGGCCACAGCATCGCGGCCATCTTCGCCTTCATAATCCACCCGGAGCAGGGGCGAAAACACGGCCTTGCCCAGGTGGCTTTTCACCAGGGAAACCGACTCCAGACAGTCCAGAGGGATCACCAGTTCACGCCGGGGCATGGCCATGATGAACACCAGGGACTCCTCGAGCAGGAACAGTTCCCCGTTTCCCCGGATCTGGGCCCGGCCCGCCTTCTGCCGGCCGAAGAAGTTGACCGGCCCCCGGCGCAGGATGGTTTTTCCGGCCAGACGCCGGCCGGCATCCGCAGCCACATCCGCCATGACGCCCCGGAAGATCATCTTGAGCAGGAAACGCAGGACAAGGAGACCGGCGAGGACGCAGACGGCGATGAACAGGGCGAGGCGCATGGACGGCCTCCCGGGAAAAGGGAAAACGATTCGCGGATTGTTCGGGATCCGGACATCGCCGATTTTCCGGCCAAGCTGCTCCAGCCCGTCAGGACTTCTCGGAGGGATACATTTTCTCGAAGTCCAGAAGGATTTCCGTGGTGGCGGCCAGGCACGAGGCCTCGTGCTCGATGATGGCCCGGACCATGGGGGAAATCCTTTCGAACTCCTCCACCAGGGCGCCCAAATCCACCCCGGAAACAGTGCAGTCCTCGGTGGAAAGGACCATGGCCTGGGGTTCATGACCCACGTTGGTGAAGAAACAGGGTCCGATGAAATCGCCTTCGGTGAGTTCCACCAGGGGCACCAGGCCCTTGACCGTCTTCTTCACCACCGAGGCGCTTCCGGCGGTGATACGGAAGAGCCCCTCCTCCTGGCCTTCCTCGAACATGGTCTTGCGGCCTAGGACGAAGTCTTCCACCACCAGGGTTTTCAGGTAGGTCTCCACCACCCGGTCCGTGACCTGGCGCAGGCGGCGGTCCAGACTGATGGCGTAGCTCCTCAGCACCGGGGAGACCACCGCGAACTCCGAGTGGAGCCGCTGGAGGTCCAGGACGCCCAGGACCACGTTGCCCACGGCCGCCAAGGTGGCGGTGCGGACGCTTCGGGGGGCCAGGAGGTTGGAGATGTTCCCCACCAGAGCGCCGGGCCCCAGGCGACTGATGGCCAGGGGACCCCGGGGGGTGTCCCGGATGACGTCGGCATAGCCTTCCAGGATGACAGAAGCCCAGTTGCCGTACTTGCCTTCCCGGACAATGGTCTGGCCGTGGAGGATTTCGTCCTCGTCCACCACATAGGCGTAGTTGGAAACGGGCCGGGTGATAATCGGGAGGTGGGTGCCCTTGGCCGGAGACTCCCTCTGGTCAGGCGGGTGGGGAGCCGGGCCCAACTTGAGGGTTTGCCCCTCGTCCAACATACGGAGCCCGTCCATGATGAGCTCCATGATCCCGCTCTGGATCTTGCGCTCCGCCTTCACGGGCTGATGGACGAACTCAAAGTCCCCCACGGTCCAGCCGAAAAGATCGTAGGCCGCCTCGATGCCCCTCTTGCCGCAGCACGAAGCGTCCACCACTCCGCCTTCATGAAAAAACACCTGCCCGGGTTCCTCCAGATGGGGGCTCATGA
>JAHJUF010000451.1 GCA_018829095.1 Pseudomonadota bacterium
AAAAACATCTTTCAACCCCCGCAATCCACATACGCCCCGCCGTTTTTCAGGCTTTGGGTGGCGGCTTCCAGGAGGCGGACCACGGTGAGGCCGCAGGGGCCGTCGGTGCGGGGTTTTTTTCCGGTTTCCACGCAATCCAGGAAGTGTTCGCACTCGGCCAGGAGCGGCGGGGTAGGGGGCACCGGGGGCTCGGTGGTGGCACCGTCCACGCACAGAGTCTTGAAGTCCTGGTACGTGTCTCCGCCCTCGCCCGGGGAGGGGATTTCCACCCGTTTGTCATAGACCCGCACCGGGGTTTTCTGGTCCATGTCGTCCCACAGGGCCATGCGGCGGCTTCCGGTGACCACGAGCTGGCGCACCTTCCGGGGGTTCAGCCAGGAGGCGTGGACCTGGGCCAGCTGGCCCCCGGCAAACTCGAAGGTGGCGAACACCACGTCCTCCACATCCGGGTTCAGGAAAGATTTGCCCGTGGCGGAAACCCGCACCGGGGCGGCGTCCAGGAGGTCGCAGAAAATGGAGATGTCGTGGGTGGCGAGATCCCACAGGGCGTTCACCTCGGTGCGCACGGGGCCCAGGTTGGTGCGCTCGAAGTGGAGGTAGTGGATGTCCCCCAGGTCTCCGGCGTCCATGAGGTTTTTCAGGGCCCGGATGCCGGGGTTGAACTGGAACACATGGCCCACCATGAGAACCCGGTTGGCCTGTTGGGCGATGATCACCAGGTCCGCGGCCTGGTCCGAGGTGAGGGCCAGGGGCTTTTCCACCAGCACGTGCTTGCCCGCCTCAAGGGCCCGGGCCGCCAGCTCGTGGTGGGTGTGCACCGGGGTGGCGATGGCCACGGCGGAGATTTCCGGGTCCGCGAAGATGTCTTTGGCGTCGGCCGTGGCCCGGGCATCCGGGTACCGCCGGGCCACGGCGGCAAGGTGGCCCGGGTGGGCGTCGCACAGGGCGCGGATTTTCGCTTTTCCGGTCAACTCCAGGGACTTGGCGATGTTGGGTCCCCAGTAGCCGGTTCCGAT
The DNA here is from genome assembly GCA_018829095.1 of Pseudomonadota bacterium. GTDB lineage: Bacteria > Desulfobacterota > Desulfobacteria > Desulfobacterales > Desulfatibacillaceae > JAHJUF01. The sequence continues at coordinate 1,017 of JAHJUF010000451.1, forward strand.
GAGGGCGGCCTGGATCATGGGCGTCTTTCCAGGGCCGGGTGCGGGCAAGGCCGCATCCGGCGGATCAAAGGGTCTTTTTCAAAACCCGGGCCGCGCGTTCCACGGCCTGCTCGGGCATTTCGGCGTACAGGGGCAGGGAGATGCTCCGTCTGGCCCAGTCCTCGGCCACGGGGAACTCCTGCCCGGCGAAGAGATGGGAAAACATCCCTGCCTCGTGCACGGTGTAGGGATAGTGGATGCCCGCTCCGATACCCGCTTCGTTGAGAGCGGCCAGCACCCGGTCCCGGTTTGGCACCCGGATCACATACAGATGATACACGCTGTCCGGGCGAAAGGCGGTGAGGGTGACCCCCGGGATGCTTGCCAGGGCCTGGTCGTACAGGGCCGCGAGTTCGGCCCGGCGGCGGTTCCAGGCGTCCAGGCGGGCGAGCTTCACGTTCAACACCGCCGCCTGGAGGGTGTCCAGGCGGGAATTGGTGCCGAACTCCTCGTGGAGGTATTTTTTGGGAGATCCGTAGTTCCGGAGCATGCGGAGGCGGCGGTCTGTCTCCGGGTCCGGGGTGCACACCGCGCCGCCGTCGCCGTAGGCTCCCAGGTTTTTGCCCGGATAAAAGGAAAAGCAGGCCGCGTGGCCAAAGGATCCGGCCCGGACCGCGCCGTCAGCCGCCCCGTGGGCCTGGGCCGCGTCCTCCACCAGGAGGAGGCCCCGTTCCCGGGCAAAATCCAGGAGCGGCCCGGACTCCATGCACTGTCCGAAGAGGTGGACCGGGCAAACCGCCCGGGTCTTGTCCGTCACGGCGGCGGCGGCCTTGTCCAGGTCCAGGAGGCCGTCAGCGTCCCGGACGTCGGCCAGCACCGGCGTGGCCCCGGCCAGCACCACCCCGAGAGCCGTGGCCACGAAGGTCATGGCCGGGAGGATCACCTCATCGCCCGGACCCACGTCCAGGGCCCGGAAAGCCAGGTGCAGGGCGTCCGTGCCGCTGGCCACCCCCACGGCGTGGGACACGCCGCAGTAATCCGCAAACCGTTTTTCGAATTCCCCCACAGCCTGGCCCAGGACAAAGTCGCAACGCTCCAGAACCTCGTCCATGGCCCGGCGCACCTCGTCTGCGATGGACCGGTACTGGGCCTTCAGGTCCACCAGGGGGATGAAGGGCTCGTCGCCCGCATCCTGGCTCATGTCGCCCCGTTTCCTGTTTTCCGTTTGATGGATGGGATGGATTTCCCTTTGGCTGGCCACGAACCTTGACCGGGCAAAGGGGAATCCAGTATAGGGGCCATGGCCGAGAGCCGTCAACCGGCCAGAAAGCGAACAGGGAAATCATGATCCTTTGGGAACCTGGAGAGGTCGCGCCCGGGTTGCATGTGCTGGCCGATGCCGGAGTGCCGTCCTTTCTCCTGGACGCGGAAATTTCTTTGCTATTTGACGCCGGTTTTGCCTGC
>JAHJUF010000452.1 GCA_018829095.1 Pseudomonadota bacterium
AGCGGCCCATGAAGATCGCGCCGGCGTGTTTGATCTGTTTAGCCATAGCCTGCGGATCGGCCACCGACAGTTCCAAGTGTTCAGGCGCGATATAATTCGCAACCTCGACCGCCTCGTTCAAATCACGCACCTGGATCAACGCAGCGCGGTTCGTGAGCGAGGCGGCGATGATGTCACGCCGCTCCATAGTCGGCAGCAGACGTTCGATACTCTCGCGCACGCGCTGCAGGAAACCACTATCCGGACTGACCAGGATCGGCTGTGCGTCTTCATCGTGTTCGGCCTGAGAAAACAGATCCATCGCAATCCAATCCGGATCGGTCTGTCCGTCGCAGATCACCAGGATCTCCGAAGGCCCGGCGATCATGTCGATACCCACGGACCCGGCCACCAGCTTCTTGGCGATGGTCACCCAGATGTTCCCCGGCCCCACGATCACGTCCACCTTTTTGATGGTTTCCGTGCCAAAGGCCAGGGCGGCGATGCCCCAGGCGCTCCCCGCCTTGTAGACCTCGCTGGCCCCGGCCCTTTTGGCGGCGGCCAGGAGATAGGGATGCACGGACCCGTCCTCCCGGGGCGGGGTCGCCACCACGATGCGTTCCACCCCCGCGATGCGGGCGGGGATGCATCCCATGAGCACCGAGGACACCAGGGGTGTGCTCCCGGCCCGGCCCCCTGGTACGTAAATCCCCGCCGCATCCACGGGGCGGACCAGCTGCCCGAGGAAGACCCCTTCCCGGTCCAGGGTCATCCAGGACCGGGGCGCCTGTCTCCGGTGGAAATCCTCCACTCTCGACGCGGCCAGCTCCAGGGTCCGGGCGAATTCCGGGTCCAGGGAATCCAGGGCCTGGTCCATTTCCTCCGGGCTCACCTTCAGGCCCGGGGCGTCCAGGTCCGGAGCGTCAAATTGGTTCACGTATCCCAACAGGGCGTGGTCCCCGTTTTTCCGGATATTCGCGAGGATGCGCTCCACCTGGCGGACCTGCCGAGTTGGAAACGCCACCCCCCGCCCCTCTATGGCTAAAAGCCTTTTTTCCGCCGCAGCGGATGGAACTTGATGGATCTTCATGGATCGATTTCCCATCTGCTTAACGGGATGATTCCTTTTGTTATTTTTCAACCCCGTGGATGAAAGCGGGTGTGGATCTCCTTCAATTTCTCCCGGGCCACATGGGTGTAGATCTGGGTGGTGGCGATATCCGTATGCCCGAGCATTTCCTGGACCACCCGGAGGTCTGCGCCGCCTTCCAGAAGATGGCTGGCAAACGAGTGGCGCAGGGTATGGGGGCTAACCGTTTTACGGATGCCCGCCGCCACGGCGTGGTCCTTGAGGCGCTTGAAAAAGTTCTGGCGCGTCATGGGCCCGCCTCCCTGGCCCACAAACAGGAACGGATGGATTTTTTTCCTGACCATGAGGGGCCGGACATTCTCCAGGTAATCCCCCGCCCGCTGGATGGCCACCTCGCCGATGGGCACGATCCGTTCCTTGGAGCCCTTTCCCATGACCCGGACAAAGCCCGCCACCAGGGACACGTCCTGGGTCCGCACGGAAATGAGTTCGGATATGCGAAGCCCAGCCCCGTATGCCAGTTCCAGCATGGCCCGGTCCCGGATCCCAAGGCGGTCCACCGGGTCCGGGGCATCCAGGAGGCGTTCCATCTCCTCCACGGACAAAACGCCCGGCAGGCTCATGCCGGCCTTGGGCAGGTCCACCAGGCGCACGGGATCCTTGGAAAGGACATTCTCCTGAACCAGAAACCGGAAAAAACCCCGGACCGAAACCAGCCGCCGGGCCCGGGTGCGTGCCCCCAGGCCCTGCTTTTGCATGGAGATGAGGTACCGCAGCACAGACGCCGTGTCCACACGGGAAAGATCAACCATGCGAATGGATTCCAGGAAGGAGGCGAACCGGGCCAGGTCCCGGGTGTAGGCTTCCAGGGTGTTGTTGGAAAGCCCCTTTTCCACCACCAGGTAATGAAAATATGGGTCCAGGAATTCGTCGATGTAGATGGGCCTTGCGGTTTTCCGGGCCACGTCAGAACTCCAGGACTGCGGGGAGTTCGTTCAGCACCCGGCACCCGTCCCCGGTCACGGCCACCATGTTTTCCAGGCGCACCCCGCCCCATCCGGGGATGTAGATGCCCGGCTCCACGGTGAACACCATGCCCGGAGCCAGGAGGGTTTCCCGCATGGGCCCCAGCCGGGGGTCCTCATGGATCGCCAGGCCCACGCCATGGCCGAGGCCGTGGCCGAAAAGTCCCTCGAAACCAGCCTGGTGGATGTGCTCCCGGGCGGCAGCGTCCACCTCCCGACAGGAAACCCCGGGCCGGATCATGGCGATGGCCTTTTCCTGGGCCTGGGCCACCGTGTCCCGCACCTTTCGGAAACGGTCATCCGGGGTCCCGAGGCAGAGGGTGCGGGAAATGTCCGAGCAGTATCCACCGAGGCGCGCGCCCCAATCGAAGAGAAGGGTTTTTCCCGAGCCCACGGGCAGGGGGGTGGGAACCGCGTGGGGCATGGCCGCGTTGCCTCCCGAGGCCACGATGCAGGGGAAGGCCGCAGCATCGGCGCCCGCCTCCCGCATCCCTTTTTCCAGGTCCCAGGCCAGGTCCTTTTCCGTGAGGTCCGGGTTCAGACGGAGAATGAGGTCCGAAAAAACGGATTCAGCGATCCGAAGGCTTTGGATCATGGCCTCCACCTCCTCCTGATCCTTGATCTCCCTCAATCCCTCCACCAGAGGCGAACACGGGTGCAACTCCAACCGGCTCCCCGCCTTTTCCAAAGCCTCCTGCATCCGGTCGCGCTGGATCACGGAAACCCGGGCGGGCTCGAACCCCAGTCGGTTCAACCCGAGCCTTTTCCCGATCCCGGCCAGGGATTCGGCCAAGCCCCTCTGGTAGCAGAACACCTCGCAGAAAGGACTCTCAGTCTCGGCCTGGGTCACGTACCGGGAATCCGTGGCCAGGAGAATGCGGCCGGGGGTGACGAAGAGGGTTCCGGCCGACTCGTCGTAATGGCCATCCTCCCCGGTGAATCCCGTGAGGTAGCGCCGGTTCTCCTCCACGGAGACCATGAGGGCGTCCACCCCGGCGGACTGCATTTTCGCCCGAAGCCGCTCGACCCGATTTTCATAAACCTGCATGGTACGCCCTTCAGGGTTTCCCGCCGGTCAATTCCCGGGCCAGGGCCTGGTAGTCCTTGGACCCATTGCTGGAACCGCGAAAATACACCACGGGCTTTTCGTGAAGCGCGCTTTCCGCGATGGTGGAGTTGGCCCGGATGGCCGCCTGAAACACCCGGCCCGTGAAGCGTTTGTCCTGCTGGATCTTCTCCATGATGATGCGGCTCACCCGGATGTGCCGGGCATAGAAGGTGGGCACCACGCCGCAGAGGGAAAGGCCCGGATTGACCTCCTCCCGGATGAGATCCATGGTGTCCAGGAGGTCGTCCAGGGCGGTATAGGCGTGGGGCTGGGTCTGGCAGGGAATCAGGACCTCCCGGGCAAAGGAAAAAACGTTCACCGTGAGGAGGGACAGGCTGGGGGGGGTGTCCAGGAGCAGGAAATCGTAGTCTCCTGCGATGTCCGCCAGGCAATGGAGGCGGTTTTCCCGTTCCGCCCGGTCCACCAGTTCCACCTCCGCGCCGGACAGGTCCACGTGGGAGGGGATGCAGGACAGGCGGGGCCAGGCTGTTTCCCGGACCACTCCCCTGGGGTCGGGGCCCGGATCGCCGGTCATGAGGTCATAGAGGGTGGGCTCGCCTTCCCCCACCTTGACCCCCAGGTTCCGGGTGGCGTTGAACTGGGGGTCCGCGTCCACCACCAGGACCTCCTTGCCCATCTTGGCCAGGGCCGCCCCCAGGTTGACCACGGTGGCGGTCTTGCCCACCCCGCCCTTCTCGTTCACCACCGCAATGATCCGGGTTTTCCTCTTGGCCATTTCTCCCCCCCTTCCCCTGGTGAAGGATCGCCCGGACTTCAGGCTTCCCCGCCCGGACCCGCCGGGCCCGGGCCTGCGAGTTCCCGCCGGACGGCATCCAGTTTCCTGCGCACCTCCCTCAAATCCCATTCCAGCCCCTCCAGAAGCTGGCCCGCCTCCTTGCGCTCCTGGTCCTTGGTGTCCAGGAGCCCCCGGCTTTCCTCCAGCCCGGAGGTGAAACCCTGGAACCGTTCGTCCAGGTCCTTCATAAGGGCCTGGGCCCCAAGATCCAGGAGGCGGTACAGGTATTGAAACTTCAGGTTCTCCTTGAAATCCATGAATTGTTCGGCCAGGGAATGGAGGGTTTCCTCCTTCATGCGGCGCACCGCGTCCCGGATGGCCCGGGCCGAGGAAAGATCCGCGTCCGGCCGTTTCTTGGCAAAGAGTTTCAGGACCGCGTGGAACGCCCGGTAGGCTCCCAGGCGGAACACGGCCTCGGTGCGGATCCGGGCGGAATACTTCAGGGCGGAGCGAAGGGGGGGCATGGTCAGGCCATGTACCCGTTTGACCTCTCCCAAATTCAGGCGCAGAGGCTCGGGATCGGGCTCCCTCTCCCCGCCTGGCGATTCCATGCCTTCCAGGATGCGGTTGAACCGCCTGGCAGCTTCCCGCATCATGATTTGGTAGGGTTCGCCGGATTTTTCAATGAGCCTGGCGATGTCATCTTCCTTGCGTTTCACAAAACCGGCCACCATGGGGTTGACAGATTCAGCCATGTGCCGGTCCAGGGCGATTTTCAACTCCTGGAAGGCAGCGTGGACCGCCAGCGTGAAACGGCGATTCTCCAGGCCCTCCAGGTTCGGGGAGAACTGATGAATGAATTTCCGGGCCCCGTCCAGGATCTCCCCGGCAGCGGGGTCGAAATAGCGGTCTGTCTCCCAGCCCAGGGACGCCTGGGCCTTCCGGTTCACGCCGGCCAGGGCGTCCCGGATCATGGCCCGGATCTGGTCCAGACCCTCCCGCTCCTTGTGCAGGCGGGCAAGGGCCTTGTCCATCTGGGCCCGGTCCCTGGAAAGAAGGTCCCGGTGAAGCCGCACCCAGTCCGTGGCAGCGGTGGCCATGACCTGGAGCCGCCCCGCCTTGTTCCCCAAAACCAGGGCCGCCTGGTCCTCCAAGAGACGCTTGTGGAGCAGGGCCTTGAGGCGGCTGTTCTCGATAGCAAGAAACTCCAGGAATTCCTTTTCCCCGTTCCATTGGTCCATGCGCGCCGATTCCCTGGGAGGCATGTCCGGCCCCAGATTTTCCAGGAGATTGTAGAGGGCGCTCACAGCCACCACCTCGGGTTCAGGACGGATGAGGGAAATTTCGTTGGCCACCCGGGCCAATAGGTTTTTAACGTCCTCCAGATTTTCGTGCTCGGAGATATCCACGTTCACCACGAACAGAATGTTTTCCAGAAGGCCCATTTCCCGGAGCAGGCTCAGGAACCGGATGTCCGCCTGACGCAGGCCCGTGCGCGAAGACACGACGTACAGAATAAGGTGGACGTGGAAAAGATAGTCCTCGATCATCACCAGATGGAGGGGGTTGGGCGAGTCGCTCCCCTGGCAGTCCGCGATTTCCACCCGGTCCTTCCACTCCTCCGGGCCGGGGAGGGAAAGGAGAACATCCTTGAGATACGTGGCCAGGTTCTCATCCCCCACGAACTCCTTGTGAAGGGGAAAATCCTGGCCTTCGAAGATCCTCCGGACCGGTTCGGACCCCACGATGTCCCGGACTTTTTCATACCCGGCCAGAAAGGCCGAAAGGACCATGGCGTTCATGCTGCGGGTGTCCTGGGCGATGAGCTGGTCCGCCCCTAACTGGGAAAGGGCTCGTGCCAGTTCCTTGCGGTCGCTTTCCAGGCGGATGTCCACCCCCTTCTCCGGCCGGGCGGCCACAAAGGAAGGCACCAGGGCCAGGGCGTCCCCGATCTCCTGGTTGACATCATCCCAGGTCTTGAACTCCAGAATGGCCATAGGATGATCCCCCGGCTGGATGCGGGTGACGATGGAGGTGATGACCCCGGCTCCGCGTTTCAGGTAATCACCGCCGAACAGAGAGTTGGTCAGGGTGCTCTTTCCGGACTTGATGGGCCCCACCACGGCCATGCGCACCAGGTTTTTCTCCTCCTGGTTCCGCAGGCGCTCCAGGGTCTTCTCCCACTCCAGAAAGGGCCTCCCCTGAATTCCCGGCAGGAAGGAAACAGCATCAAAAACCTCGCCCAGGCGGGTCTCGATCTCGTTCAGCTTTTCAATGGTGCGGCTGGGATCGTCCATGGAACACGAAAGCCATTCCTGTTGAAGGAAGCATAGTCCAACGGTGTCGCGAATATGGCATGGACCGCCCCAATGTTCAAGACCACCGGCCGCCAGGACCGCCATTTTCCGGGTTCCGGCGTCCAAGGGGTTGGTGTGGCTATCCATACCCTGCCTGCTGGCCGAGCCTTCAAAGTCATTCCGTTATCGCCTCCATCATGATAATAATGGAAAGCGCCTCCCTGGCGCCTATCCATCGGCTTCTCGGACCCTATGGCCTTCATGTACGAAAACATACGCATTCGGGCGCACGAAATAGCGGCCCATTATCCCCAGCCGGCCTTTTACCGGGACTTGGCCGGAAGCCTTGCCCTGTCGGCCCGGCTTCTGAAAAACGATCCGTTCCTGGTGGCGGTTTACGAATACGTGGCCAGCCGCCTGGAGAACGACTTCGGGCACGGCCTGGACCACGTGACCAAGGTCACCGTGGATGCCGGGGCCCTGATGCACGCCGAAGCCCGGCAATCGGGCCAGGACCCCGAAACCACCGGCCGATGGATCGTCCTGGCCCAATGCGCGGGCCTTCTCCACGACATCAGGAGAAAGGAAAAGGATCACGCGGCCAGGGGGGCCGAAACCGCAGAGGAAGTGCTTCGCTCCTTTCCCCTGGACCGTTTCGAGATCGAGGACGTCTGCCAGGCCATCCGCAACCACGAGGCGTTCAAGCTCCCCACTCCGGTGGACACCCCCAGGGGACAGGCGATTTCCGACTGCCTTTACGACGCGGACAAGTTTCGCTGGGGCCCGGACAACTTCACGGACACGGTGTGGCATATGGCTTGTTTTTTTCAGGTGCCCCTGGAGGAGTTCCTGCGGCGCTACCCGGAAGGGGTGAAAAGCGTGGCCCGCATCAAGGAGACCTTCCGCTCCGAAACCGGCAGGAAATACGGCCCCCAATTCATTGATATAGGCATGGACATGGGCAGGGAAATTTACGACCTGATCCTGGCCGAGTTTGTTTCCCCATGAGGCTCTCCTTGCACCGATCCAGACCCATCCTCCTGAACAAACTCGCCCTGGCCGCCCTGCCCGTCCTGGCCCTGACCGCTCTGGGCGCATCCTCCGGAAAATTCTCTCTGGCCTCGGCGGAATTCCTTGGGGGGCTCCTGGGCGGACTGGCCCTTTTTCTTTTTGGGATCGACCTGCTTTCGGAGAACATGCAAAAAACGGCTGGCAACGGGATGCGGGCCTTTCTCGCGGCCATGACCCGGAGCCGGTGGTCCAGCCTTTTCGCGGGCCTGGTGGTCACGGTGCTCATGCAGAGCTCCAGCGCCACCACAGTCCTTTTGGTGAGCTTCTCCCAGGCTCACCTGGTGAATGCCGTACAGAGCGTGGGGGTGATCCTGGGCTCCAACATCGGCACCACCATGACCACCCAGCTCATCGCTTTCAAAATCACGGATTATTCCCTCCTCATCGTGGCGGCCGGGTATCTCTTCGCCACCCTGTCCAGGAACCGGCGGGCCATCCTCATCGGCTACGCCATCACCGGCGTGGGCTTCATCTTTTTCGGCATGCACCTCATGAGCGGGGCCATGAATCCCTTGAGGAGCGAACCCTGGTTCGCCGAACTTCTGCTTCACCTGAAAAATCCCCTGGTGGGCATCCTGGCCGCCGCAGCCATGACCGCCGTGATCCAGAGCAGCGCGGCCTTCACCGGCATCATCATCGTCCTGGGCCAGCAGGGCCTTATGACCCTGGAAACGAGCATCCCCCTCATCCTGGGAGCCAACGTGGGGACCTGCGCCACGGCCCTTCTGGCTTCCATGAAGGCCTCCCGGGAAGCCAAGCGCGTGGCTCTGATCCACGTGATCTTCAATCTGGCCGGGGTGATCCTGTTCTTGCCCTTTGTGGACCAGCTGGCCCACCTTACCCGGGTGATTTCACCCCCGGGGGGCACATCCGCCGCAAACCTTCCCCGGCAGATTGCCAATGCCCACACCCTGTTCAACGTCCTGGCCTGCCTGGGTTTCCTGCCCTTCACCAAACGCCTGGCCGCACTGGCGGGCATGATCCTGCCCGTGACTGCGGAAGAGTTCAAGGAAATGGCCCTGCCCAAGTACCTGGACCCCTCCCTCCTGGGAAACCCGTCCCTGGCCCTGGAGCGGGTGCGCCTGGAACTCATCTACATCGGGGAGATCGTGGAGGGCATGATCGCCGACACCATGGAGGGTTTTCTGAAAAAGGATTCGAAACGCATCCAGCGGGTGGTGAAAGCGGACGACAAGGTGGATGGGCTTATCGAGCAGACCAACGCCTATCTGACCAGCGTGTTGCGCACGCCCCTGTCCGCCGCGCAGGTGGACGAGGCCCGGGTGCTGGCCGACATCCTGTCGGAGATGGACCACCTGGCCGATCTCCTGGAAACCAGCACCAGCCGCATCGTGCTGCGCAAAATCGAGGACAGGGTGTACATGAGCGAGGAAGGAATCCAGGAAGTGGATGCGCTTTTCAAGGGCGTCCTGGCCGCCTTTTCCGGAGCCATGCGTTTTGTGGCTGAACCGAATCTGGACGCCCTGGCCGCCCTCAACCGCTCCAAGGCCACCCTGGAGGAGATTGAGCAGGCCTCCCGGCACATCCATTACGAAAGGCTGGCCGCCGGAATTCCTGAGTCGGTGGAGAGCCACCAGTTCCACATGGACATGCTGGACCAACTCCGCATTATGCGGGCCTACATCAGCGAAGTCATCAAGCAGGGGGAACGGTTCCTGCGGGAATACCAACAGGCGGTGGGATAGGCGAAAAGGCCGGGGGGGCAAAAGGCGGGGCCGGAATCTTCACCACAATCTCTTGGCACAGATATCCGGCATGCCCACGTCCAGAATTTTCTGGCTGGCCCGGGCGATGTTGTAAGCCACGTAGCGGATTTCCAGATTCTGGTTCTCCAAGTCCCATATGACGTACTTGGCCCGGTTGTCCCCGTCCCGGGGCTGGCCCACGCTGCCCACGTTCACGATGTACTTTGCATCTTCCAGGGCGAGGGTCCCCTCCGAAAGACGGTAGTTGCGCACCCGCTCGCCGTCCCAGGCGATCATCTGGAGGGTGTGGGTGTGGCCCACGAAACACAGGGACTGGGGAAGTTCCTCCAGCACCTCGGCCACCCGGGCCCGGGGCACCTCAAAGAGGTAGGTTTCCACTGACCGGGGGGGGAACCCGTGTACGCAAAGGGCCCCCTCGACCTCCATGGTGCGGGGCCAGTACTTGAAGGCCTCGATTTCGTGGTCGGACAGGAGTTCCCGGGTCCGTTCGATGGCCGCCCGGGCCTGGGGATTGAACCACTCCACCACGGCCTCGTCGTAGGCAGCCTCCTCGTGGTTGCCCAGGATGCAGGGGATTTCCTCGGAACGCAGGACCTGGAGCACGGCCCCGGGGTCCGCGCCGTACCCCACGCAGTCTCCCAGGCAGGCCACCCGCTCCACCCGCTGGTGGCCGATGTCCTTGAGAACGGCCAGCAGGGCTTCCAGGTTGCCGTGAATATCTGAAATGATAGCTATTTTCAAAAGATTATGCCACCCGTCACCTGGCGCAGGAAGGCTTTTTGGAACTCAGGGCCGCCTCCTTGTCGCCCTTCATTTATCCTTTCTTAAAGATAACAGGAGTTTGCGAAAAAAGCCAAGCAATTGTTTCCCCGCCCCTTTCTTTGCCCCCACCAGATCCTTGGCTCGCACATCCTGCTTGACAAGCAGGGGGTCTTGGCTTACAAGAATCGTTTTACAATGACCGTGAATTCTCCCGGCCCGGACGGGTGGACTTTTCGCGAAAAACCCAAAGGAGGCTCCATTGGCAAATCACAAATCAGCCATCAAACGCGCTCGGCAGAACGAGCGTCGCCAGATGGAAAACCGCTCCAGGAAAACCCGGATCAAAAACGTGATCAAGAAAGTGCTGGCCGCTGTCCAGGGAGGGAATCCGGAAGACGCCGCGAATTCCTTAAACGAGGCCAAGAGCGTCATTCAGAAAGGCGCGGCCAAGGGCGTTCTCCACAAGAATTCGGCCGCCCGCAAGATTTCCCGGCTCGCCCGCAAGGTGAACCAGACCGGCGCCTGATCTTCCGGGACATCTTTCCATCGGAAAAGCCGGGGGAGTTCCCTGTTCCAGGGACCCCTCCGGCTTTTTCTGTCCCTTCATTTAGCAGGCTGTTTCCAGATTTGAAAACAGCCTCAGTCCTCCCGGACATCCCCTCCGAAAGCCTCCCATACCGAACCCATCTCGAAACGCGCCTTCCGGGCCAGCCGGGTGGATAGGCGGATGAGGGCCCTTGAACGGTTCTCGCTGGTCAGCCCTGGCTGTTCCTGGACCACCACGTAGGTCTCGAAATCCTGCAGGGAATTGTTTTTCCAGACGGTCCGCCCCTCGGGTCCCAGGAGGGACAGGGAAACCGCCACCCTCAAGCGGCGCTCACTGGAAAGGCCACTCACCCGCCGGGATGCGCTGTCCTCCAGGATGGACAGGACTGCGCCGGACAGGATGCCTCCCCCCTCGTCCGGGGCGCTCACCAGAAAGCGCGAATCCGCAGTGAGTTCCCGGACCAGTTCGTTGGTGATCCGGTTCTCCAGGCCTGTCTCAGCCGTTCGATTTTCCAGAACAGTGATGAAAACCGGAAGTCTCGGGCCGTTGCCGCCCGAATTAGCAGAGTGGTATCCACACCCCCCACACAAGGGAAACAGGAGGAGAGCCATCCAGAAAATCCATTTGGCCGCCGGTGTTTTCATGAAGACCACGCGCTCAGGAAGCAAGCCCCCTGACCTTTTCGCACGAAAACCTAAACCACTACATTCACCAGTTTGCCGGGCACGTAGATGACTTTTCTTAAGGTCTTGCCCTCGATGAATCTTTTCACCTGGGGATCTTCCAGAGCATGGTCCTTGATGCTTTCTTCATCCGTGTCCGCGTCCACCGTGAGCCTGGACCTCAGCTTGCCGTTCACCTGGACCACGATGGTCAGAGTCCGGGTGGCCAGGGCGTCCTGGCGGAACTCCGGCCATGGAGCATGGGCGATGCCGGGCTCGTGGCCCAGAGCTTCCCACAATTCCTCGGCCATGTGGGGCACGATGGGAGCCAGGAGGACCACCACGGTTTCCATGGCTTTTTTCAGGATCTCCCGGCCCCGGGAAGCCTTTAGCACATTTTCCCGGGCGTAAATCTCGTTCACCAGTTCCATGATGGCCGACACGGCGGTGTTGAAATGGAACCGGTCCTCGATGTCAGTGGAAACCCGGCGGATGGTGTCGTGGGTCTTGCGGTAAAGTTCCCGGGAGTCGCCCTTCAGGGCCTCGGGGGAGCCTTCATAGGCATCCACGCCGGAAACCTCGGCCAAGCGCTGGTGCGTCATGCGCCAAACCCGGTTCAGGAATCGGGAGGCCCCGTCCACGCCCTGCTCGTTCCATTCCAGGTCCCGCTCGGGCGGCGATGCGAAAAGGCAGAACAGGCGCACAGTGTCAGCTCCGTACTGTTCCAGGAGCCTGGCCGGGTCCACCACGTTCTTCTTGGACTTGGACATTTTTTCCATGCGGCCGATTTCCACGGGTCCTCCGCATTTGACGCAGGTCCGTTCGTTGCCCGATCCCTGGGCCTCCTCGGGAAAGAGAAAGCCGTGGGTGGCGCATTTCATGGTTTCCTTGCACACCATGCCCTGGGTCAGGAGACGGGTGAAGGGCTCCTTGAACTTCACTAGGCCCACGTCCTTCAAAACCCGGGTGAAGTAGCGGGAATACAGGAGGTGGAGGATGGCGTGCTCCACCCCGCCGATGTACTGGTCCACGGGCATCCAGTAGTCCACCGCCCGAGTATCGAACATGCCTTGGTGATAGTGGGGACTGCAGTACCGCTCGAAATACCAGGAGGACTCCACGAACGTGTCCATGGTGTCGGTTTCCCGCCGGGCGTCTTCGCTGCCACAGGCCGGACAGGAGGTTTTCATGAAGCTTTCCAGGGCTGTCAGGGGAGATTTTCCGCCAGGCAACAGGTCCGCGTCCTCGGGGAGCACCACGGGGAGATCCTCCTCCCTCACGGGAACCACGCCGCAGGCCGGGCAGTGGACCATGGGGATGGGAGCGCCCCAGTAGCGTTGGCGGGAGATGCCCCAGTCCCGGAGGCGGAACTGGACGGAGCGGCTGCCTATGCCGTTCTTTTCCAGGTGATCGGCAATGGCCTCCATGGCATCCCGGTTGCCCATGCCGTCAAAGGGGGCCGAATTCACCAGGACCCCGTCCTCGGTATAGGCCTCGGTCATGGCTGCGGCATCCAGGGAATCATCCGGGCGGTCGATGACCACCACCAGGTCCAGGCCATACTTTTTGGCGAACTCGAAGTCCCGCTGGTCGTGGGTGGGCACGGACATGACCGCGCCTGTTCCATAGTCCATGAGGGCGAAGTTGGCCGTGTACACGGGCATACGCCGGCCGCTCATGGGGTTGATGCAATAGGCCCCCACGAACACGCCTTCCTTTTCGTAGTCCTCTGCCGTGCGGAGGGCCTTGTCCTGGCGGGCCATGCGTTCCACGAACCGTGCCACCTCCCCTTCCTGGGCTGTTCCCCGGGACAGTTCAGGGACCAGGGGATGCTCCGGGGCCAGGACCATGAAGGTGGCCCCGAACACGGTGTCCTGGCGGGTGGTGAACACCTCGATGGAAAAATCCCGGTCCGCCAAGGGGAAAAGGATGCGGGCGCCAATGCTCTTCCCGATCCAGTTCTTCTGCATGGTCACGACCTTTTCCGGCCAGCCGGGCAGGAGCTTGTCCGAGTGTTCCAGAAGGTCGTCGGCGTAATCCGTGATCTTGAAAAACCACTGTTTGAGCTTTTTGGACCCTACCTCCTTGCCGCAACGCCAGCACAGGCCCTGCTCCACCTGCTCGTTGGCCAACACGGTCTGGCAGGTTTCGCACCAGTTGACCTCGGACTCCTTGCGGTAGACCATGCCCCGTTCGTACATCTTCAGGAAGAGCCACTGCTCCCACCGGTAGTACTCCGGCCGGCAGGTGGCGAGCTCACGGTCCCAGTCGTAGGAGAACCCCATGCTCTTCAACTGGCGGCGCATGAAGTCGATGTTTTCATAGGTCCACCGGGCAGGATGGGTGTTGTTGGCGATGGCGGCATTTTCCGCAGGCATGCCAAAGGCGTCCCAGCCCATGGGATGGAGCACGTTGAACCCGCGCATGGATTTGTAACGGGCCACTACATCCCCGATGGTGTAGTTGCGCACATGCCCCATGTGGATCTTGCCCGAAGGATAGGGGAACATTTCCAGGAGATAGTATTTCTCCCTGGAGGGGTCCTCCCGGGCTTCGAAAATCTTGTTATTCTTCCAATAGTCCTGCCAGCGACGCTCGATAGGCTTGGGATGGTAGTGCTCGTTCATGAAAGACCCTTTCAACCCCCGGTTGGAGTTGCCCTCTTGTGCCACAACGCGGGCGAAATGGCAAGGAGGCCCCCCCTGCTCCGGGGACCATCCCGGAGACAAAATAGAACAGAATTTCGTTGACTTGCCCGGGGCTTACCCTTAAGCTCCGACAAAAATTCGCCCCCCTAAGGAGAGACACGCAAACTTCATGACTAGAAAAATCCTCATCAATGCGGTGGACCCTGAAGAGGTCCGCATTGCCATCGTGGATCAAAACAAGCTGGAAGGTTTCAACATCGAAACCACCGCTCGGGAGATCATCCGGGGCAATGTCTACAAGGGCACCATCGTCCGGGTGGAGCCCAGCCTCCAAGCGGTTTTCGTGGAATACGGCGGAGAGCGCCACGGGTTTTTGCAAAAGCAGGAAATCCATCCGGACTACTACCAAGAAACCAGCACGGGCGGCACCTCGGTGAGCGAAGTCCTGAGGCCGGGTCAGGATCTCCTGGTCCAGGTCACCAAGGACCCGATCATGAAAAAAGGCGCCATGCTCACCACGTACATCTCCCTGGCCGGGCGTTTTTTGGTGCTCATGCCGGGGAGCAAGGGCCGTGGGGTGAGCCGGCAGATCGAGGATGAAAAGGAGCGGGACCGCCTGAAGGAATTGGTGGATTCAGCGAATCTTCCGGAAAACTTCGGGGTCATCGTTCGCACCGCTTCCGAGGGCTGCAACAAGACCATGATGACCAAGGACATCCGGTCCCTCATGCGGCTCTGGAAGGATCTGAAGAAGAAGGGCATGGAGGAAAAGGCCCCGGCGCTTCTATATAAGGAGCGGAGCCTGTCCATCCGGTCCCTGAGGGACTATTTCACCCCGGACGTGACCTCCATCCTTGTGGACGACCCCGGCATTTTCGAGGAGATCCGGGAGTTCATGCACATCATCAGCCCCCGGCGGGCGGACGTCGTCAAGCTCCACAAGGACCCCAAGCCCATTTTCAGCAAGCACCAGCTGGAAGAGCAGATCGCCTCCATCTACAACAGCCGGGTGTCCCTGAAGAGCGGCGGCTCGGTGGTCATCGTTCCCACCGAGGCCCTGGTGTCCGTGGACGTGAACTCCGGAAAATCCACCCGGGAGGCTTCGGTGGAGAAGACGGCCACCCAGACCAACCTGGAAGCCGCCGAGGAGGTGGCCCGCCAGCTGAGGCTGCGGGACCTGGGCGGGCTCATCGTGGTGGATTTTATCGACATGAGGGACGCCAAGCACCGCTCGGCCGTGGAAAAGGCCATGCGGGAACACACCAAGATCGACAAGGCCCGGATCAAGGTGGGCAAAATCTCCCAGTTCGGGCTCATGGAAATGAGCCGCCAGCGCATCAACCCTTCCATCGAGTATGGCAGCTACACAGAGTGCCCCCATTGCAAGGGCCGGGGCATGGTTCCATCGACCGAAACCCTGGCTTTGAGTTTTTTGAGAAAGGTCCGTCTGGAATCCCTGAAGCCCGAGGTCACCCTGGTGGAGGGCACTCTGCCCGTGAACGTGGCTGATTACCTGTTGAACAAGAAGCGCAAGGAGCTGGCGGAACTGGAAAGCCGGCGGGAAATCTCCATCGTGGTCCAGGGTGACAGCCGCCTCCTGCCAGGGGAAAGCCACATCCACAGCGAAAAATAAGACTTGACGGGAAAAGGTATTTTTTCTACTTAAGCCTCTCCTTAGGATTCCAGGCCGCAATGGAATAGAGCCCTTGAGGCTGATGGATCCGCATAAAAAACAGACCGCTATCCGTCAGCCGTCCCCTAGGCGTCGAAACCGGGAGGCGGCTTTGCTTTGCTCGAACAAGGAAACAGGAAACAGGAAACCTGTAACCCTTTGAGGAAAATGCCATGACGTGGGAAAGCTTTCTGGAGGTCCTGAACCAGATCCTCATTACCCAGACCGGGATCTTCCACCTGACCCCCAAACTGTTCGTCATGTGGGCGGTGGGCTTGCTCTTCATCTACCTGGCCGTGGCCAAAAAGTACGAGCCCCTTCTCCTGTTGCCCATCGGTTTCGGCATCCTGGCGGTGAACTTTCCCCTGGTTCCCCTCATGGGATTCAATGATGACGGGAACCGGCAGCTCTTCCAGATTTTTTACCATTACGGCGTGGAGTGGGAGGTCATTCCCTGTGTCATCTTCCTGGGCCTGGGAGCCATGACGGACTTCGGCCCCCTCATCTCCAACCCCAAGACCATGGTTGTAGGTGCCGGGGCCCAACTGGGGGTGTTCGTCACCTTCATCGGCGTGCTCTTCTTCGGGTTCACCCTGAAAGAAGCGGCCAGCGTGGGAATCATCGGGGGGGCGGACGGTCCCACCACCATTTACCTGACGGCCAAACTGGCTCCGCATCTCCTGGGGGCCAACGCCCTGGCCGCCTATTCCTACATGGCCATGGTGCCTCTTATCCAGCCACCCATCGTGCGGCTCATGACCACAAAAAAGCAGCGCCTGATCCGCATGAAGCAGCTACGGCCCGTTTCCAAGCTGGAAAAGACCATCTTCCCCCTGTCCGTGTTCACCATCATCGCCCTGCTCATCCCGGCGGTAACCCCCCTCATGGGTATGTTCATGCTGGGAAACTTCATGCGGGAGAGCGGGGTCGTGGAACGCCTGAGCAACACGGCCCAGGGTGCCCTCATGAACATCGTGACCATCTTCCTGGGCATTTCGGTGGGCGCCACCATGCATGCCGATAAGTTTCTCACCCCCAAACCCCTCCTCATCTTCGGTTTCGGCCTTCTTGATTTTGCCATCTGCACCATGGGAGGCGTACTCACCGTGCATATCATGAACCTTTTCCTGAAGGACAAGATGAACCCCATCATCGGGGCGGCAGGGGTGTCCGCCGTTCCCATGGCCGCAAGAGTGGCCCAAATTACCGGACAGCAGGAGGACCGGCACAACTTCCTGCTCATGCACGCCATAGGGCCCAACCTGGCGGGTGTTATCGGAAGCGCCGCCGCCGCCGGAATGTTCATCGCCATGTTCGGCTGATCGGGGAGAAGCCATGACTGCCATCAAACCTTCGGGAATTTTCCTTCTGGCCCTGTTTTGCTCCTGCGCCCTTTTGGGCTCCGCGTTCTTCCCCGGGTCAGCCTCGGCTCTGGGGGAAGTGGGCGTGTATTCAGTCAAATCGGAGATTCCTTCCGAAGTCCAGGAAGCGGCAGAGACCCTCCAGGCCAAAGCCGAACTACAGCGCGGGGATGAGGGGTTCTGGAGCTACGCCCTGAGCACCCTGATCATCCGGTTCGTGGGCATCTTCATCGTGCTGGGGATCATCCAGGTCGTCATGTGGATCTCCGGCCGTTTTTTCCAGTCGTTGGAAAAGAGGAAGAAGACCGCCGAGGCCCAAAAAGCCTGAAAGTTGTTTCCTGGCCAACGGCCTGTATAAAGGGGCCGGAAAACAGCTTATCGGCATGGGGAGTCTGCCTGAAGGTGGCCGGGGACGCGGGTGGACAGCAACCCGGGGAATCTGTTACAGGTTTACCGGTCCGTTTCCCATAACCGCCAGGAAAGGGGGAATCCATGCCAGATAAATCCCGCAGCCGGAAAAGCCGCGTGGTCATCTGGGCAGCTACGGCGTGCCTAACCGTCGGCTTGGTGATCTTCATCATGCTGCTTCGCCGCGAGCCCGTGGAAATTGCTCCGGTCGCGCCGCCCGCTCCGGCCAGGGCAATCCCCCGGGAGACCGCTCCCGAACCCGAAAGGGTTGTGGATTTCGACGAACTCCAGGGCGACCGGGAGTCCGTCACCGCCGCTCTCATGGAAGAGCGCATGGGGAAGTACGGGGTGGAGACGAGCCTGGACGGAGTTGTCACCGAGAATGAGGACATCGTGGTGGGTGGAAACCGGGTTTCCATGAAGGATATTATAGAAGAAGTCCGGCTCCAATCCGGCCAGATCGTGGAAACGCCCCTGGCCCCCGGAGATCCCAGCCAGACCCCCATGGAATTCGGCATACACGTTGTCCAGGAGAACGACAACATCTGGAACACGCATTTTCGTCTGCTCCAGGAATATTTCGCCAGCCGCGGAGTCACCCTCTCGCCCATGGCGGACGAACCCAGCCGGGAAGGATATTCCTCGGGCATCGGAAAAATTCTGAAGTTTTCCGAGAATATGGTTCACATTTACAATCTGGAGACCCGCTCCCTGGACACGGATCTGAACCTCATCCAACCCAGGAGCAAAATCGTGGTGTACAACATGAACCAGGTGTTCTTCCTCCTGGAAAAGGTCGACACCGGCAAGGTGGGCATGATCCGCTTTGACGGAGACACCCTATGGATGCCCGCAGAGAGTTAGGCAGAAAACCGGAATGATCAAACGATACTCCCGAGAAGAGATGGGGTGCCTCTGGACGGACGAAAACCGTTACCGGACGTGGCTTTCCGTGGAAGTGCTGGCCTGCCGGGCCATGGCCGACCTGGGGCTCATCCCATCCGAAGCCGCTGATATCATAGAGGAAAAGGCCGATTTTTCCTGCGAGCGGATCGAGGAGATCGAGAAGGAGACCCGGCACGACGTCATCGCCTTTCTGACCTCTGTGGCTGAGCACGTGGGCCCGGAAGCCCGGTACATTCACCTGGGCATGACCAGTTCCGACGTCCTGGACACCGCCTTCGCCTGTTTGCTGAAGCAGGCCGGGGAGAAAATCCTCACCGGCGTCGACCGCCTCATGGCCGCACTGGCCCGCCGTGCCCGGGAGCATAAGGACACGATCATGATCGGGCGCTCCCACGGCATCCATGCCGAGCCCATCACCTTCGGCCTGAAGCTCGCCGTGTTCCATGACGAAATGAGACGGAACCGCCTCCGGATGGCCCAGGCCCTTGAAAGCGTCGCCTGTGGCAAAATCTCCGGCGCGGTGGGAACCTTTGCCAACATCCCGCCCCAGGTGGAAGCCTACGTGTGCGAAAAGTTGGGCCTTACCCCGGCCCCCGCCTCCACCCAGATCGTGCAGCGGGACCGCCATGCCCATTTTTTCACCGCCCTGGCCATACTGGCCTCATCCATCGAAAAATTGGCCATGGAGATCCGCCACCTCCAGAGGACCGAGGTCCAGGAAGCCGAGGAATTCTTCTCCAAGGGGCAGAAAGGCTCCTCGGCCATGCCCCACAAGCGTAATCCCATCGGCTCGGAAAACCTCTGCGGCCTGGCCAGGATTGTTCGCACAAACGCCTTGGCTGCCATGGAAAACGTGGCCCTCTGGCACGAGCGGGACATCAGCCATTCCTCGGTGGAACGGGTCATCGGCCCGGACAGTACCATCCTGGTGGATTACATGCTCCACCGCATGAGCGGGATCATCGAAAATCTGGTGGTCTATCCTGAAAGGATGAAGAGGAACCTGGACTCCACCCGGGGCCTTATCTTCTCCCAGCAGGTCCTTTTGGCCCTGGCCGAGGCGGGGGCGAGCCGGGAGGATGCCTATGCCATGGTCCAGCGCAGCGCCATGAAGGCCTGGGACGAGGGGGGGGATTTCAAGGAATTGGTTCTTTCGGATAAAAATATCGCCAAACACTTGACCCGGGAAGCAATCGAGCAGATATTCGACCTTCGTTATCATCTGAAACAGGTGAACACCATTTTCGACAGGGTGTTTTCCGCTCCGGAAAAGAAAGAATGATCCGGCTTGGCGCGTGCATCCTTTCCATCCTGACGATTTGCTCCTGCGTGGACCGGGGTAGGCTTCCCCATCCCGTCTGGAACGAGGACGCGAGCGCCTATCTGGAGGTGCTGGAAAGCTGGACCCAAAGCGGCAGCATCTACGACGGGCTGGACAGTGCGCTTCTGGTGGACGCCACCTTTCGCTCCCTGCCCTTCCGCCTGGAATACGCAAGGGAGTACGCCAGGATCTATCTCCTGGACCCGGAGGAAGCGGCCCGGATGGCCGGGGACCAGGTTTCGGCCTGGCAGGCCAACCTGGATTTCACGGTGGCCGCGTACACCCCGAAGATGGGGGGCAACGATTTTTCCGGGGTCAACTCTTCCTGGCGAGTCTACCTGGAGAACGACGAGGGTATCCGGGTCAGCCCCCTGGAAATCCGGAGTTTTTCGCAGGACAGGAATGTGGCAGGGCATTTCTACCCCTACTTCACTCCCTGGAAAAAGGCCTACATTTTCCGGTTCCCCCATGTGAGCCAGGATTCCGGAAAAAGTTTGTTGACCCCTGAAACCCAGTGGCTTTCCCTGGTCATCACCGGTCCTTCGGGATCAGCCAGATTGGCCTGGGGCCAGCCGGAAGCAGGCTGGGAATCCGCGGCGCCGGAGGAGAGAACCCCTATGGAAAGTCCGCACTGAGAAGGAGGACACCTCATGGGCATAGCCTATGCCATGGGTGCCGGGGCGCAGACCGGCAACCCTCAGGGAGGAGGCGCTTTCTTCGTGCCCCTCATCCTGATGTTCGTGATTTTCTATTTTCTGCTCATTCGTCCCCAGCAGAAAAAGGCCAAGGAGGTTCAGCAGATGATCTCCTCCCTGAAAAAAGGGGACCGGGTGGTCACCAACGGCGGGGTTTACGGACGCATCTCCGGTCTCGACGAGAACACAATCACTCTGGAAATCGCGGACAAGGTGAAGATCAAAGTTCTTCGTTCTGCGGTGGCCAGCCTGGACGCCCAGGCCAACGGAGCTTGATTCAAGGGTGGCGTACCCCTGGAAACAATGATCCAACAGGGAGCGGCAGTTGAAGAATTTTACCTGGCGAGCCATCCTGGTGGCGGCAGTGGTCCTGGCGGCTATTGTCATATTGCTGCCCACATTCCAAGAATCCATGTGGCCGCACACGAAGATCAATCTCGGCCTGGATCTCCAGGGAGGAATGCACCTTGCGCTGGAAGTCCAGGCGGACAAGGCGGTGGATTCCACCATGGATCGCGTCCTCCAGGATTTCCGGGAGGAACTCCGAAAGGCCCGCGTCCGCCACAAGGACCTGGAACTGGTCAATCAGGCCATCCGGGTTCGTCTTTTGGGTGCCGAGGCCCAGGAGGAATTCCAGGTGGTCTTTGACCGGGAGTTCCCCAACCTCCAGGTGGACTCCAAGTCCCCGGACGGGGAAGACCTCGTCATGCGCATCACCCTTCCGGACGCGGAAAAGGCCCGCATCCGGGAATTTGCCGTGGCCCAGGCCATAGAAACCATCCGGAACCGGGTGGACCAGTTCGGAGTGTCAGAAGCGGATATCCGCCGCCAGGGCCAACGCAGGATCCTGATCCAGCTTCCGGGCATCAAGGACCCCGAACGAGCCAAAGCCCTTGTGGGACGAACCGCCCAGCTCCAGTTTCGTCTGCTGGACGAAACTGGAGACCTGAAAAGGGCCGAGGAAGGCTATCCTCCGCCCGACAGCGAAGTCATGTATGAAAAGAAGGTCAACCGGGAAACCGGACGCACCGTGCGCTCCCCGTATCTGGTCAAGAAAAAGACCCTCATGACAGGCGAATACCTGAAGGATGCCCGGGTGTCCCTGGATTCACAGTACGGGGACCCCTATGTCTCCCTGGAATTTGACAGCACCGGAGCCCGGCTGTTCGAACGCATCACCGGCGAATACGTGGGCAAACGCCTGGCCATCATCCTGGATGACACCGTGTACTCCGCCCCGGTGATCCGCGAAAGGATCTCGGGCGGTTCCGCCATGATCGAGGGGAGCTTCACGGACCAGGACGCCAAGGACTTGGTCATCGTTCTGAGGGCCGGCGCCCTCCCCGCCCCGGTCAAGGTCATCGAGGAACGCACCGTCGGCCCATCCCTTGGCCACGACTCCATCCGCACCGGCTTTGCCTCCATGCTCATCGGCGGTGTGCTGGTGATCCTCTTTATGGCGGTGTACTACCTGGGTGCGGGTCTGATTGCGGATCTCGCTCTGCTCCTGAACATCATTCTCATCGCCGCGGGCCTGGCTGTGTTCGGAGCCACCCTGACCCTCCCCGGCATCGCCGGTGTGATCCTCACCATCGGCATGGCCGTGGATGCCAACGTGCTGGTTTTCGAGCGCATCCGGGAGGAACTTCGCATAGGGAAGACACCAGGGGCAGCGGTGGACTCGGGATTTTCCAAGGCCACAATCACCATTCTGGATGCCAACGTTACCACCCTGGTGGCAGCCCTTGTCCTGTTCCAGTTCGGGACCGGACCGGTGAAGGGATTCGCGGTCACCCTGTCCATAGGCATCGTGGCCAGTTTCTTCACCGCAGTCTTCGTTTCCCGGGTCGTGTTCGACTATTTCCTGTTTTTCCGCCAAGTGCGTAAATTGAGTATATGAGGACGCCATGCAACTCATTTCTCCGGATATAAACCTGGATTTCATTGGAAAACGCTGGATCGCCCTGGCCTTCTCCCTGACCCTCATCGTCATCAGCATGGTCTCCCTCGTACTACATGGGGGGCCGGACTACGGGGTGGATTTCGCCGGCGGCACTGTCATCCAGGTTCGTTTCTCCGAGCCTATCAGCGCGGAAAAGGTCCGCTCCACCCTGGGCCCCCTCGGCCTGGGAAGCGCCACGGTGCAGCGGTTCGGCTTGGAGGACAGCGAATACCGCATCCGGACCGACCAGATTTCGGAGGGCGAGGCCGGACCGAATCCCGACAAGATCCGGGAAGCCCTGTCCACGGCCACGGGTCTTGGCGTGGACATCCGGAGCGTGGATATGGTGGGGCCCCAGGTCGGCAGGGATCTTCGGGAAAAGGCCCTCCTGGCCATGCTCTACGCCCTTTTGTTCATCACGGTCTATATCTCCGGCCGTTTCGAGTTAAAATGGGTCATCAGCGCGGTCATGGCCATTGCCATTTTTGGGGCGGTGACAGCCTTGAATGTCATGGGATGGTCCATCCCGCTCCAGATCCTGGCAGCCCTCATCGTGGCGATCATCGGATTCGTGATCCTGAAACTCCGTTTCGCCATGGGGGCTATCGTGGCTCTGCTCCACGATGTCACCATCACGGTGGGGGTGTTCTCCCTGGTGGGTAAGGAATTCAACCTGCCCACGGTGGCTGCCATACTGACCATCATCGGGTACTCCTTGAACGACACCATCATCGTGTATGACCGAATCCGGGAAAATTCCAAAAAAATGGCCCGCCAGAGCCTGGCCCATATCGTCAACCGGAGCGTCAATGAAACCCTGAGCCGCACCATTCTCACTTCTGGCACCACCCTCATCGTGGTGATGGCTCTGTACCTGCTTGGCGGCGGGGTGATCCAGGATTTCGCGTTCGCCCTGATGGTGGGCATCGGCGTGGGCACCTATTCATCCATTTACATCGCCAGCCCCATACTCCTCGCATGGCAGAAAAGCGCGTCCAAGAGGTAGAAGCGAACGCCAGGAGACAATACCTGCTTCCCTGGTTCTGGCTCAAAAGCGTGCCAGGGGTGGGGAACCTGTGGTTCAGCAAGCTCTTGGACCTTTTCGGCGACCCTTCCGGGGTCCGGGAAGCGGGAAAAGAAGCTCTGGTGGCCTGCGGAGTTCCCGAACGGATCGCCCGGGTCCTGGCTTCCCATTCCCTGCCCGGCGATATCGAAAAAGAATTGGACCGCGCCGTCCAACGCCCGGGCCTTTCCATCATCACCCTTCATGATCCCGGCTATCCGCCTCTTTTGGCGAAAATCCCGGACCCGCCCCCTTTCCTGTATGCCTATGGAAATCTGGGTTCCATGGAAAAATGCGTAGCTGTTGTGGGCTCCCGGAACGCCACCCAGTACGGTCTGTCCATCACCATGGAAATCTGCCGGGATCTGGCTGGCGCCGGGGTCCTGGTGGTAAGCGGCATGGCCCGGGGCATTGACACGGCCGCCCACCGGGGAGCCCTGGCCGGGGGTGGACGGACGGTGGCCGTTTTGGGCTGCGGCCTGGACACCGTGTATCCGCCTGAAAATCATGATCTTTTCCACAGGATCGCCGAAAACGGCGCCGTGATCAGCGAATTCCCCCTTGCGGACCCGCCCAAGCCGTCTAATTTTCCTGTGAGGAACCGGATCATCAGCGGCATGTCCCATGCCATCGTGGTGGTGGAAGCCTCCAAGAAGAGCGGCTCCCTTATCACTGCGGGACTGGCCCTGGAACAGGGGCGGGAGGTTTTCGCCGTGCCGGGCAGCGTACATTCCTTCAAAAGCTCAGGAACCCACGGCCTCCTCAGGCAGGGTGCCGCCCTGGCCGAAAGGGCTTCGGACATCCTGGATTTCCTGGGAGGCTCCCTGTCCCCCCTCGAAAGGGTGCCGGTCACGGGCGCCAGGCCCGATGGCAAGGACAGAGCCGTGCAGGACCTGGACTCCGAGGAAAAAGCCGTGCTGGAAACTCTTTCGCCCTACCCCGTACACATTGACGTATTGATCCGCAGGCTGGCAATGGAACCCGGTCATCTGGCCGGACTGCTTCTCCAACTGGAACTCAAGGGCCTGGTTTGCCAGGACCCTGGCAAAATGTTTTCAAGAGGATCACTTTGAGCAAGCCACTCGTCATCGTGGAGTCCCCCACCAAGGTGAGGACCCTGAAGAAATACCTGGGCAAGGATTACAACGTGGAAGCCACGGTGGGTCACGTCATGGACCTGCCCCAAAAAGATCTGGGCATTGATACCCAACACGGTTTTTCCCCCACCTACCAGGTCATCCCCGGAAAGCAGAAGGTGGTGGCCTGCCTGAAAAAGGCCGCAGGATCGGCAATGGAGATATACTTGGCCCCCGACCCGGATCGTGAAGGGGAGGCCATTGCCTGGCATACGAGCGAAATCCTGAAAAAAAAGGGCCGGACCTTTCACCGGGTCCTTTTCCACGAGCTCACCAAAAACGCCATCTTAAAGGCCATGTCCGCCCCTCAAGAACTGGACAAGAGCAAGTTCGACGCCCAGCAGGTGCGCCGGATTCTGGACCGCCTGGTGGGCTACCAGGTCTCTCCCCTGCTCTGGCGCAAGGTGAAGGGTGGGCTTTCCGCCGGACGGGTTCAGTCCGTGGCCGTGCGCATCATCTGCGAACGCGAACGGGCCATCCAGGCGTTCGAGCCACAGGAGTACTGGAGCTTCACCGCCGCCTTGGAAAAGGGAGGCCCCCCGAAATTCCTCGCCCGCCTGGCCAAGAAGAACGGCAAAAAGCTCACCATCGAAAACCAGGAAACAGCCGAGGCCGTAGAAAAGGACCTGGCCGACGTTTCCTGGGCGGTGGACCAGGTGGTCAAAAAGACGGTGAAGAAGAATCCTCCGCCGCCCTTCACCACCAGCAAGATGCAGCAGGATGCCATTCGCCGGCTCCGGTTTACGGCCAAGAAGGCCATGGCTGTGGCCCAACAGCTCTACGAGGGCGTGGACCTGGGCCCAGGGGAGCTTGAGGGGCTCATCACCTACATGCGGACCGACTCCACGCGCATCGCCGACGAGGCCGCCCTGGAAGCCCTGGACCATGTGGAGAAGACCTTCGGCCGGGAATACAGACCGGACAAGCCCCGCCAGTACCGGAACACGAAGAAGGTCCAGGACGCCCACGAGGCCATCCGGCCCACATCCGTGGCCAATACACCCGAGGCCATGGCCCCCTTTCTCTCGGCTGACCAGTTGGCCCTGTACACCCTTATCTGGCAGCGTTTCGTGGCCAGCCAGATGGCCACTGCCCTGGTGGACCAGACGTCCGTGACCGTGAGCGCGGGCCTCTACCAGTTCGCAGCCTCAGGTTCCACACTGAAATTCCCCGGTTACCTGGCCTTGACCAAGGAGGAGGAAGACCCCCAAAAATCCGTGGATCTCCTCCCTAACCTGGAAAAGGGTGATGCCCTCAACTGCCTGGACCTGGAGAAGAAGCAGCATTTCACCCAGCCGCCCCCCCGGTTCTCCGAGGGCACCCTGGTCAAGGAACTGGAGGAAAACGGCATCGGCAGGCCCTCCACCTATGCCGCCATCCTGTCCACCATCCGGGTAAAAAATTACGTGGAGCTGCTGAAGGGATATTTCCGTCCCAGCGAACTGGGTTTCATCGTGAACGACCTGCTCACCTCCACCTTCGGGGATGTGTTCGACGTGGATTTTACCGCTCAGATGGAGGACCGTCTGGACCAGGTGGAAGCTGCCCAGATCAATCCGGGCGATGTGCTGGAATCCTTCTACCAGTCCTTCAAGAAAGACCTGGATCAGGCCGAGGAGCGCATGGTAAGCGCCAAGGGCGTCGGGTTGGTCACTCCCCTTTCCTGCCCCACATGCCAAAAGCCGCTTCACATCAAGGTGGGCAAGAATGGGCCCTTCCTGGCCTGCTCGGGGTATCCCGACTGCCGGTTCACCCGGAACTACATCCGGGACGAAAAGGGCGGCCTGGTGATGGAAGAAGTGGAGGAGGCCCAACCCACGGACGAGGTCTGCGAAAAATGTGGCCTGCCCATGATGTTGAAGAAAGGAAAGTTCGGGCCGTTTTATGCCTGCAGCGGTTACCCGGAGTGCAAGAACACCCGCTCGGCCAACGGAGGGACCTCCCGGGCGACCGGAGTGAAATGTCCGGAAGAGGGATGCCCGGGGGAACTGGTGGAAAAACGCTCCAAGCGAGGCAAGATCTTTTTCGGGTGCAACCGATATCCGGACTGCAAGTACGCCACCTGGGACCAGCCGGTGCCCAAGGCCTGCCCAGCGTGCGCCGGACCCTTCCTGGTGGAGAAGACCTCAAAGAAAACCGGCCCCTACCTGGTGTGCCCGGCGCAGGATTGTGGATACAGGGAAAACAAGGAGGGATGAGGTGGCCCGGATGGGGGCACCTCGGGAAAAGATCACTTCCAGTTCTCCGACTTTCGGATGCGGTAAGCGGAGTTGCCAGCATCCGAAAGGATTCTCTGCAGGATGCCCCGCTCCTCCAGGATCTGGAGAGCCTTGTCCATCTCTTCCGGGGTCTGGGCCCAGGCAGACAGGAGATTTCGTGTGGAGACCGTGGCGCCAGCGTCCACCAGGCCGCAGCACAACAGGTAGAGGGACACTGCCTCCACCGGCAGCCCCATCTTAAAAATTTTCTGATCCATGGTGTGCGTACCGCCGGTTTCCATTGCCCCTCCTTTGACAACCATGCCGATCGTGTCCAATTTTTGCCAGAAACCCATACTTTTGGCAAGGAGGTCATTCTATGCCCATCTACGAATACCAATGTGAGGCTTGCGGCAAAACGTTCGAGGAAATCGTCCGGATAAGCGATAACAACCCTCCAGCCTGCCCCAAATGCGGAAACAAGGACACCCGAAGGCTTCTGTCCACGTGCTCCAGCAAGACCGGAGGCAGCGACTTCCTTTCCCTCGACTCCTCCTCCTGCGGTTCCGGGGGCGGAGGCGGGGGCTTTTCCTGAGCCTCGTGAACCGCGCGGCGGTCTGCCGTGCTGAATGGTCATGGACGATTCCCCGCTTGGGTCTTGCCTTTGGGGGCTTTTCGTGGTTTGACGGCCCGAGCCAGGGACGGGGTTGGTTGGGACGAAAGCTTTTCCGGAAACGATTCCATTCATGATCGGAATTTTTGATTCAGGTATCGGCGGGCTCACCGTGGCCCGGGAAGTGATGCGGGCCCTTCCCGACTGCCCGGTGTGCTACCTGGGGGACACGGCCCGGACGCCCTATGGCAACAAGAGCCCTGAGACCGTCACCCGCTACGCCATCCAGGACACGGAGTTCCTCCTGGCCCAGGGGGCCATGGTGGTGGTGGTGGCCTGCAACACAGCCTCCGCAGCAGCCTACCACGCCCTTCGCCAGACCTTTGATATCCCCCTGTTCGAGGTCATCACCCCTGTCGTGGAAACCGTTCTCTCCCTGCCCAAAATCCAGCGGATAGGGGTTATCGGAACCCGGGCAACCGTGGCCAGCGGGATCTACGAGCGCATGATCCGCGAGAGGGATCCCCAAAAAAGCGTGTTCAGCAAGGCCTGCCCCCTCCTGGTGCCCCTGGTGGAAGAAGGGTGGATGAACAAGCCCGAAACCAGGATGATCGTGAAAAAGTACCTTCATTCCCTGAAGGTCCGCCAGGTTGACGCCCTCATTTTGGGCTGTACCCACTATCCCCTCCTTAAGGACGTGGTCCAGCAAAAGATCGGAAAACGCGTCCGGGTCATCGATTCCTCCCAGGCCGTGGCCAATTCCCTGGTCCGCTTTCTGGAGGACCGTCCCGAACTTCATGACAAGCTCCGCTCTTCGGACCCATCCTGCCTCTACGTCACTGACGTCACTGAGCAGTTCGCCAAAATCGCCCAGAGCATCCTACAGCGGAATGTTTCCCTGACCCACGTCGAATTATAGGGAATCAGCATTCAGAGGAACGAGCCCTTCCAGGGCCTCCAGCACCTGGCCTGGATCCATCCAGAAGAGGCAGACCGGTGCCTGGCAAAAGATTTTTTGCTTTTCAAAGCAGGGTTCACAATCCGTTGGAGCCCGCAAAGCGACTGATCGAGGCCCCAGGGGGCTCCACCGGACCGGGTCCGAGGGACCGAACACGGTGACGGTGGGCACACCCAAAAACCCCGCCAGGTGGGCCACCCCCGAATCGTTCCCCACGAATCCACCGGCTTCCCGCAACAGACGCGCCAGCCCCCCCACGTCCGAGGGCAGGACCAGGCAATCCCTGTCCACGCCTGCTGCGGTCAGTTTCTCCCAAAGGCAGGTTTCAGCCGGTCCCAGGACAAAGACCGGGCTTTGTCCCCGGGACTGGAGGAGCTGAAAAAGGTCCAGAAAACGGTCCAGGTGCCAGCGCTTGCGTGGGCTCCCGGCCCCGGGGTGAAGGACGATCCGGGAAGGGAACAGAGGCGACGGGGTTCCTGCGGAAAGGGATTTCCAGGAGGGGATCGCTTCCGAAGCCTTTCCGAACAGGGATTCGGAAAGTTCCCGGCGGAGGTGTTCAGCCACGTGAACCCGGAGATTTACCGGTGGCCGGGGGGAGGCCCGGATAAAAGGCGGGCCGAATCGGGAGAAGCTTTCCCCAAGCTCCCGGGACCCGGAAAAAAGGACCGCCCCATCCAGGGAGGACAAAACCTCCAGGGCCCGGCGGTCCGGCTGGGAAAACAGGCTGGAAAACCAGGCGCTTTCCACGGGAAACGCCCGGGCGAAGCCGAACACCTCCCGGGCCAGGGGCATCCAGGTACCCTGGCAGACCAGGAAAGCCTGGGCGAGGTTCTCCGGGCCCAGGACATCCCGGAGGGCCCATAGGGCCAGGATCAGGTCCCCCAGGGCGGCCTGGTGAACCACCAGGAGCCGTCCCCGGCCCGGTATCCGCCACCCGGGCACCGCATTCAATGTCGTCGGCCCCTGGGCGGAAGGCCGGCCGCCACCTGTCCCAGGATCTTCCCCGCCTCGCCGAACAGGGAATAATCCGCCACCCTGGCCGAAAGAGGCGTAGGCTCCTGGTTGATCTCCACCACCTTGGCCCCGGTGCTTTTGGCGACCCCGGGCAGGCTTGCCACGGGTTGGACCACGGCGGAGGTTCCCACCACGAGCATGAGGTTGCAGGCCTCGGCCAGTTGAAAGGATCGCTCCAGGGCCTGGGGCGGAATCATCTCCCCGAAGAAAACGCAGTCCGGCCGGAGGATGCCGCCGCAGGAACACCGGGGCGGAAGGGTTTCCAAGCTCACCAGGGTTGTGGGGATCTGTTTCCCGCAATCCAGGCAGAGTTGCCTGGCAAAGCTGCCGTGAAACTCGATGACGTCCGTGTTTCCAGCTGCCTGGTGCAGGCCGTCCACGTTCTGGGTGATGACCGTGGAAAGGTATCCGGCTTCCTCCAGCCGGGCCAGGCCCTGGTGGGAAGTCCCGGGCCGCACCCTGTTCAGAAGATGGTGCATTTCCCGGAGCAGCAGATCCCATACCCTGGCCGGATTCCTCATGAAAGCATCAATGTGGGCCACCTCCATGGGATCAAACCGTTCCCACAGGCCCCCCTTGCCCCGGAACGGAGGGATGCCGCTCTCCACGGAAACCCCGGCGCCGGTCAGGACCACAGTGAGCCGTGAGGCCTTAAGGTCCTCCGTCAGCCTGGAAATCAGTTCCTCGTTCATCCTTTTGCCCTACACCCGAATTTCCGAACCCACGGCCACCGCAAAGCATTCGGTGTCCGAACCCATTTCCCTCAATATTTCCCGGGAATGCTCCACGATCCGGTCCACTTCGTCATCCGTTCGGTCCTGGTTGTGATGGAAAAGCCCCAGGCGCCCCACCCCAGCCTCGGCGGCCAGTTGGACCGCCCTTGGATACGAGGCATGCCCCCACCCCTGTTTGCCGCCCGCGTACTCCTCGGCGGTGTATTCCGCATCGTGGTAAAGCACGTCTGCGTCCCGGACGAATTCCCGGTACTCTTCAAAGGAAAGGCCCCCGGGGTGGGCAAAATCCAGCTCGTTGTCCGTGAGGAAAACAAAGCTCCTGCCGTCCTCGGTGATACGGTATCCGGCGCCCCGGTTTGGATGGGAAAGGGGAATGGAGGAGACGGTGACCGAATCAATGGTCAGATCCGAAGGGCATACCGGCTCGAAGACCATGTTGGCCCGAAGGTCCGAGGGCCTTACCGGGAAATTGGGAGGGGCCATGACCCGGCTGATGAGGTTCTCCACGTATTGCCTGGCATAGGGGCATCCCTGGAGACGGACCTGGGCATCCGGATGGTAAAGGAGATGGAAAAAGGGGAATCCCATGAGATGATCCCAGTGGGCGTGGGTGAACAGGAAGTCGCAGGAAAGCTCGCCGTTTTTCACCATCTGTTTTCCCAGCTTCCGGATTCCCGTTCCCGCATCCAGGATGATCACGGCGTCGTTCTTGGTACGGAGCTCCAGGCAGGTGGTCTCCCCCCCATAGCGGAGGAACTCCGGACCGCACACCGAAATGGAGCCCCGTGCCCCCCAGCATCGAATGATCATCTTCAGGGCCTTTCCGTGAAAAGAAAACGAACGATTCCGCTCAAAGCGGCAATGGCTTTTCGGCAAGGAGGGTGAACCAGGTGTTCTCCCAATCCCATTCCCGGACGATCCCGTGCCCGGAAACCTCCAGCACACCCTTGATTTCCCGGACCTCGGAACGAAGGAGGCCCGAGAGGATGAATCGCGGGTGGTCCGCAAATTCCGGACGAAGGAAAAGTTTTTTCATCACGGCAAAATGGATATTGGCCACCACCAGGTCCGCAGGCTGGTCCGCGAAATCCTCCGCGTTACCCTGGACCACGGTGATGGTGTCCGAACATCCGTTTTCCAGGACATTCCTCTGAGCGGTATCCGCGGCCAGGGGATTCAGGTCCACGGCCAGGACCTCTTCCGCTCCCAGGGCTGAGGCCGCCAGGGCCAGGAGACCAGTCCCCGTACCTAGGTCCAGGACCCGGCTGGCTGGACACTCCCCCATGGCCAGGGCAAGGGCCAGGAGGCAGTCCCGGGTGGTGGGGTGGGTTCCCGTTCCAAAGACCACGCCGGGGTCTATGGCGATGGCCAGGCTTCCCAGGGGAACGGCCCCCGGATTCCAGGGCGTGTGCACGTAGAACGGCCCAGCGGAAAAAGCTTCCCCCTCCCCCCCTTGCCACTGGTCAAAGGTGGTGGTGAAGCGGTCCAGGACGAAAATTTGACCCTGGAGATCCTTTGCCCGGTTTACGGCCTCGTCGGCTGGGGAGGAAAAGAAAAGGAAACTCGTGTCCTCCTCCACCCAGTTGCCAATAAAATCTCGGCCCAGCCCCCGTTCCATCTCCCGGGAAAGCCTGGCCGAGAGATGATAGATGTACAAATCCCCATAGGGGCATGCCTTGGGGTGCTCTGGATTCACAGGTCCCCCTTCCCCGGAATGCGGGCCAGGTTCTCCATGTACCAGGAAACCGGGTCGACCAGGGTGAATCCCGCTTTGGACAGGCGTTTTTTCAGGCCGGCCACGTTGATGGTGTGCACATAGGGGAAAACGGCCCGCTTTTCCCGGTCCCAGTGACGGGACACCAGGATGCTGCCGATGGAGACGTTCTCCTCGGTGAGGATGTCCACGATCTTCTTGATCTCCCCCAGCCTGTGCTCCGCCACGATACATAGAAGCGATCCGGGCTCGCCGATACCCATAACGTTGATAAAGGACTGGAGCAGGTCCCGGACGCTGACGATCCCTAGGATGCAGCCGTTCTCATCCACCACCGGAAGAGCTCCGACCCTGCGTTTCTGGATGAGGAGCAAGGCGTCCTGGACCGTGTTGGCAACCGACAGGGTGACGAGGTTTCGGCTCATGACCTCCTCCACCCGCGTGTCCCGGAAGCGCGACAACCCGGCGTTTCCCTCCTCCGGGGTGCACAGGCAGGAAGGCATGGCGCTCCTCAGGTCCCGGTCCGTCACAATGCCTACAAGCCGGTTCCCGTTATCCACCACCGGAAGGTGGCGGATGCGCTTTTCCTGCATCAGGGCCTCGGCTTCGGCCAGGGTGGCCCCGAGGCCCACGGTGACGACCTTGCGGGTCATGGATCGGCTGATGAACATCTGGTTTCTCCCCTGAAAATGGGCCTGGAATCATTCATCCAGGAGGATGCGCACATGATCGGCGGCCAGCCGCGCCAGGCACGGAAGACAATACCCACCCTCCAATACGCTCACCATTCGTCCATGGCAAAGGCGGTGGGCCATGGCGTGGATGACGCGGAACACGGCGGCATAACCGGCGTCGGTGAGGGCCATGTCCGCCATTTCATCGTTGGCATGGGCATCGAATCCCGTGGAAACCAGGACGAATTCTGGCAAAAAGTCGTTCATGACAGGGATAAGGTCCCGGCGGATCCGGTACTCGTATTCCGCGTCCGAGGAACCGGGGGGCATAGGGGCGTTTTTTGTGGCTCCCACTCCAAGCCCCTTTCCCTCCTCGAACTCCCGGCCCGTGCCGGGAAAGGCGAAGCTCGGATGCTCATGAATGGAATAGTAGAAGACCGTGGGGTCTTCCTCGAACAGGGCCTGGGTGCCGTTTCCATGATGGACGTCAATGTCCACGATGGCGATGCGGGACAGCTTCCATTTTTTCTGCAGGTAGCGGGCGGCCACGGCCACGTTGTTGAAAAAACAGAACCCCAGGGCCGAGGAGCGGCCAGCGTGATGTCCGGGCGGCCGGACGGCGCAAAAAGCGTTTCTCACCCTTCCCCGCATCACCAGGTCCGTGGCCTTCAAGACCGCGCCCACGGCAAGCTTGGCCACTTCAAAGGTTTCCTTGCCCATGGCGTTGTCGGAATGTCCGAAATAAGGCTCCCCGCTCTTGCAGGCCTGCTTGAACTTTTGGATGTAGGACCGGTCGTGGACCGCTTCCAGCCACTTCATGCCCGCCGGCCGCGCGGTCCGGATCAGCAGCCGGTCCAGCAGGCCGGCGTTTTTGATCCCTCCGTACAGGGCACCCAGGCGCTGGGCGCATTCCGGATGGCTCCAACCCGTGTCGTGGAGGAGGAATCTCCTGTCATACAACAGGGCCGTGTGGTTCCTGGCGGGGCCTTTGGGGCTGAACCATCCCATTTGGATTCCCCGGGTATTATCGCTTGGTGTTCAGGGGGGTCGGGTCAGGCTGTGAATAACATCCCGTTTTCGGGAAAGGCCAGCCGCGCCGGGGCAGCCGCACAAGGCAATGATCGGCTTTTCCGGCCCCTGCCCTTTCCTGTTGCCGGGGCAAGGACCGGAAGAAAAAGCCCGTCAGTCCATGATCTTGTCGAAAATGGCAAAAGCCTCCCGGACCACCTGGGTGTCCTCTGGAAGGCGAATGGTGGGGGTCCCGGCGAGATCGTAGTCGTAAACCGCCTGGTCCGTGCCGATGACGCCCACGAGGTTCAGGCCCTCTTCCTTCACGACTTCCAGGAGCCGGTCATCGGGGGGGCCCTGGACCTGGTTGATGACCAGGAAACTCTTACCCACCCCGATGTTCAGTGCCTTGGATAGCTTGTCGATGCGTCCTGCGGCCTGGAGGCTCCGGCGGGAGGCGTCCGAGACGATAAGGAGCACATCCACGTTTTTGGTGGTCAGGCGGCTGATGTGTTCCATGCCCGCCTCGTTGTCCATGACCACGTACTCATAGTTGTCGGTGAGCCTCTCCAGGAAGCGCGTGAGAAGGGTGTTGGCCGCGCAGTAGCAGCCCGATCCCTCGGGCTGGCCCATGACCACCAGGTCGAAGTCGTCTCCCTCGGCCACGGATTCCTCCATCTTCATCTCGATGAAGATATCCTTGGTCATGCCCGGGGGAACCTTGCCCGTTTTCATCTGCTCCCGGGCTTCTCCCAGGGTGATGGTCACGGGAAGGCCCAACACCTCGTTGAAGTTGGCATTGGAGTCGGCGTCCACAGCAAGGATGGGCGATTTGCCTTTTTTGATCAGGTATTTCACCAATAGTCCGGCCAGGGTGGTTTTGCCTGTTCCACCCTTTCCAGCCAGTGCGATGGAAAACTGCATGAATGAAATCCTTCCTTTTCCCGGGATGGTTCGGCATGCCAGCCGCCTTGCGGCAGGTTAGGCTTTCACCCTGGAACAGTCAAGCATCAACCTCTTTTCCAGCGGGCAAACTATCGTTGACGCGCCAGGAAGGCGCGGCTAAACTGAACTCTGCTCATTGGGGGTGTCGCGTACTGAGAGTCCGCTTTGACCGGACAACCCTTTGAACCTGATCAGGATAATGCCTGCGAAGGGAAATGGGCGGAAATACCGGGTGTATTTTCGCGCCGCTCCCCCCAGGGGGCGGCTTTTGTTTTTTCAAGGAAAGGATGCACTTGGACATGACCCAACTCGAATATTCCAGACAAGGAAAAATCACGGAAGCCATGCGCCAGGCTGCGGATCGGGAAGGTTGCACCCCGGAGACCGTTGCCGAACGGGTTGCCCAGGGCGTGGCGGTAATCCCCATCAACAAGGCGCGCCGGTTTCCCGCCCGAGTCATCGGCCAGGGGTTTTCCACCAAGGTGAACGCCAATCTGGGGACGTCTCTTTCCCGGAACAACCTGGACGAGGAAAAAGAAAAGCTCAATGCCGCCTTGGAGGCTGGCGCGGACGCGGTGATGGACCTGTCCACAGGGGGAGACCTCCACGAAATTTTGAAGACCGTTCTGGAAATCTCCCCGGTCATGGTGGGAACCGTGCCGGTTTACGGGGTGGCCAGCCGCCTGTCGGCCGCCGGGAAATCCCCCTCGGATTTCACAGCGGACGAACTCTTCGAGGAAATCGAAATCCAGGCCAAGTTGGGCGTGGATTTCATCACCGTACACTGCGGAGTCACCCAGCGGGCCATGGAGACCCTGGCGGGCTGCGGCCGGATCATGGGCATGGTTTCCCGGGGAGGGAGCCTCATGGCCGAGTGGATGCAGGTCCGAGGCCAGGAAAACCCCCTGTACGCCCACTACGACCGGCTTCTGGAAATCGCCCGTGAACACGATGTGACCTTGAGCCTGGGGGACGGGCTTCGCCCCGGGGCCATCCACGACGCGGAGGACCGGGCCCAAATCCTGGAACTCCTCACCCTGGGCGACCTGGCCCGCCGGGCTCGGAACGCGGGGGTTCAGGTGATGATCGAGGGCCCCGGCCACGTGCCCCTGTCCCGGATACAGGCCGATGTCAAAATGCAGAAGCGTCTGTGTGACGGGGCTCCCTATTACGTTCTGGGCCCCCTTCCCACGGACGTGGCCCCAGGTTGGGACCACCTGGTGGGAGCCATCGGAGGAGCCATCGCAGCAGCGGCGGGGGTGGATTTCCTCTGCTACGTCACTCCGGCCGAGCACCTGTGCCTGCCCACGGCCAAGGACGTTTCCGACGGAGTCTACGCCTCCCGCATCGCCGCCCATATCGGGGACCTGGAAAAAGGCGTTCCCGGTGCCATGCAGTGGGACCTGGACATGGCCAAGGCCCGCCGGGCCTTTGACTGGTCCTCCATGTTCCGCCTGGCCCTGGATTCGGAGACCGCCCGGGGAAGAAGGGCCGGCTCCGAGGACCGGGACCGGGACGTGTGCTCCATGTGCGGGGACATGTGCGCGCTGAAAACCTACGAACGAGCCCTGGGATGCGGCAAAAAACAGGAGGGATAGGGGCTGTTTCCAAAGAAGATTTGATCATGGGGTTTTCCGGCCCATGGCAATAGAAATCCTTTTGGAAGCACCCTTAGTTACTTCCGGTAGATGCTGGGCTTGATATAGCGGAAAGAGTGGGTGATGGGCGAAAGGCTCTCCGAGTGGCCGATAAAGAGGTAACCACCCGGTTTCAAACAGGAATAGAACCGGCTGACCAGGGATTCCTGGGTTTTTTTGTCAAAGTAGATCATGACGTTCCGGCAGAAGATGGCGTCAAACGGGTGGATGAACAAGGCCCGTTCCATGAGGTTCTGGTGCTTGAAGGTTACCAGCCGTCGGACCGGGGCCTTGACCTGGAACAGTCCTTCCCGGGCCCCCACCCCCTTTTTGAAATACCTTCTCTGGAGGATGACCGGAAGGCTGGCGATGCGGGAAGCCGGATAAATGGCCTGGCGGGCCTGTTCTATGATCTGGGTGGAGATGTCCGTGGCCAGGATCTGGACATGGAGGCCCGAGACCTCCCGGAAATACTCCAGGATGCTGATGGCCAGGCTGTATGGTTCCTCCCCGCTGGAACAACCGGCTGACCAGATCCTCAGCTTCACAGCTTGGTCCTCCCGGCCTCGAAGTTCCGGATAGACCTCGCTCTCCAGAAAATCGAAGTGGCTTTTTTCCCGGAAGAAGCTGGTCTTGTTCGTAGAGATGGCGTTCAACATGTTCACCAGCTCCGCGCCATCGTCCTGCACGGCTAGGTAGTCGCAGTATTCCTCGAAGCTCTTGACCCCGAGGGCCCGAAGCCGGGCCGTGAGGCGGGAACGCACCAGTTCCCTTTTCCCCTCGTGGAGGTGGATCCCGCTTTTGGTGTACACGAGGGCCCGGAGCCGGGTGAATCCCCTGTCGGTCAGGCTGTTGGTCATGGCGCGCCGGTTTCCTCCGGGGACGAATGGTCCCTACAATCCCCTCCCCGGACCAGTTCCAGGGCGTTTTCCCAGAACACCCGGCGGTAAAAGCTTTCGGGCAGATCCATTCCCGCCAGGTTCTCAATCTCCGATTCCCGGGGAAAAATCAGGTTGGGGAAGTCCGAGCCGTACACGATGCGGTCCTCCCGGCCGGCCAGGGACAAAGCCCCCTGGTCATAGGAGAATCCCGGGAGGAAGCTGAAGGAAGTGTCCAGGACCAGGCCCGGGAATCGGTCCACAATTTCCAGGAACCGCGCGTATTCCAGGCCCCCCATGTGGGCCACGTTGGCCCGAAGGTCCGGGAAACGTTCCATGAGGGTAAGAAAGGCGTCCGCGCCCACGAAAGGGTTGCCCACCGGGCCGGTGCCCACGTGGAAAAGGATTCGCCCTTTCCTTTCCCGGATCAGTTCGTAAAGGGGAAAGAGCCGCTCGTCATAGGGATAAAAACACTGGACCAGGAGCTGGAGCTTGAAACCCAGGATGCGGGGATGCTCCAGCAATTCCTCCGCCATGGCCAGGGCATCAGGATCATCGGGATGATAAGCCGCGAAACAATACAGGTTTTCATACTCGTCCAGGACCTTGAGGTTCCAGTCGTTGAGCCACCGGGCCACGCCTTTTCTGTGGGCATAGTTGGAATAGACCACCAATTCCACGCCTCGTTCGGCCAGGTGATCCATGCATTCACGATAATAGAGGTGGTGGATGACGTCCCAACCGTAATCGGAGACAAATCGTTCCCAGATGGCATCAAACATCCGGTCCGGAAACAAATGGACATGAAAATCGGCAATTCGCGGAGGCAGTTTGGAAAGCACGGGGACCCTCTTGGCCGGATCTTTGGCGAAATGAATGTTGTGGAAACATAAAGGGGCGTGTCCAGCCCGTCAAGATGAAAGAAAGGCACAAGTCCGCCTGATTGGAAACTTGTAAAACTCGGGTAAGGATGGTACTTAAGTCCCACTCGACTCCGGGCCTTGCGGCCCCTTTTTCCAGGAGGATGCAACCAGAAAATTGAACGCCTCCGATTCTGTCCAGGCCAAGAGCCTTTCCGCCCCCCCATGCTTCGGCATCCTGGAGGAAGTGTTCCCCCTGGGGACGGAAGGGTTGCGTCAGTCTCCTCCGCGCTGCATGGGTTGCTCACGAAAGACGGAATGCCTGCGAACAGCCCTGCGGGGTCCCCAGGGGCTGGCCTTCCGGGGAGAGAAGCTCAAAGCTGCGGACAACGCAGGCCTACTGGGCTTCTGGAGCCGATGGTCCAGAAAGAAGCATCTCCACAGGATGAGCGCCGAAGCCCGGAAGAAGGATTCCGAACCAAATCCGGGTGAGCCTTGACCCAAGAAACCTCTGGAAAGAACCATGCTCACCATCAAGGATATCCAGCTTGCGGAAAAACGTGTCCTCATCCGGGTGGATTTGAACGTTCCCCTGGACGAGCAGCAGAACATCACCGATGATACCCGCATCCGGGCCATACTCCCCACGGTCAACTATGCCCTGGACGAAAGCGCCCGAGTCATCATCACCTCCCATATGGGCCGGCCCAAGGGCAAGGTCGTGCCGGAACTTTCCATGGCGCCCGTGGCCAAACGTCTTTCCCGGCTGCTGAAGAAGGACGTGAAGCTCGCTCCGGACTGCATCGGGGAAGAGGTGGAGGAGATGGTGAGGGCCATGCAGCCCGGGGACGTGATCCTCCTGGAGAACCTGCGGTTCCATCCCGAGGAGACAGACAACGACGACGAGTTCGCCAAAAAGCTTGCCGGGCTATGTGACGTTTACGTCAACGACGCTTTTGCCGTGGCCCACAGGAAAAACGCCTCGGTGGTGGCCATCACCCACCACCTGGAAACCTGTGTGGCCGGGTTCCTGTTAAACGGCGAACTCTCCTATTTCCGCAATGCCATGGAAAACCCGGCGCGCCCCCTGGTGGCCATCATCGGCGGTGCCAAGGTTTCCAGCAAACTGGGGGCTTTGGAGAATATGTTGATGCACTGCAACAAGTTCGTCATCGGCGGCGCCATGGCCAACACCTTCCTGAAAAGCGTGGACTACGACGTGGGCAAGTCCATGGTGGAGAACGAACTCCTCTGGGAGGCCCGATCCCTCATGAAGAAGGCCGCCCAGAACGGCATCGCCTTCTACATTCCCGTGGACGCCGTGGTGGCGGACCGTTTCGACGCCAAGGCCGAGACCAAAATTGTTCCCATCCGGGAGGTTCCACCGGAGTGGATGATCATGGACATCGGGCCAGCCACAGCCCTGCTGTACTCCGAGGTCCTGGCCAGCGCCAAGACCATAGTTTGGAACGGCCCCATGGGCGTGTTCGAGATGGATGCCTTTTCCCGGGGAACCATGTCCATGGTGAACTACGTGGCCAACTCCTATGCCCTCACCATCGTGGGTGGCGGCGACACGGACGTGGCCATCCACCGGGCCGGGGAAAGCCACCGCATCACCTACATATCCACGGGCGGCGGGGCCTTCCTGGCCCTCATGGAGGGGAAGACTCTTCCCGCCGTTTCCGCCCTGGAGGA
Source organism: Pseudomonadota bacterium (assembly GCA_018829095.1). Lineage (GTDB taxonomy): Bacteria > Desulfobacterota > Desulfobacteria > Desulfobacterales > Desulfatibacillaceae > JAHJUF01. The sequence continues at coordinate 39,088 of JAHJUF010000452.1, forward strand.
AGCCGCCGAGAGGATCGGGCAGCTGTAAAACCCATGGGGTCCTTGGCCTTCAGGGCCGTGGACGGGGGAAAGATATCAACGTGGCCCACTGGATGTACAGAGAGGAATTAAGCGCCCAGAACCGCTTGAGGCGGTCTGTGTACCAGGTGTTGCGGGACAACCTGGACCAGCAGGTGATCAAATACGCCCTCATCAATTCCTACAAGCGCTTCACGGAATCCCGGACCCTTTATCCCTTTGTGGAAAAGCGGGAGCTAAAGCCCAGAGCCCGCATCCCCCAGCAGGAATACGAATCCCAAAGCGCGTTTCTGATCATCTTCGTGGAGGACACTCTCCCCTCCATTTACAAAAAATACATCCGCTTCTTCGACTCCAACAAGACCACCAAGACCAACCTGGTGAATTCAAAGGCCGTCCCCCTGACCCAGGACCTGGATCGCAACTTGAAGCACATGGAAAACCTGCGCTTCTTCGATTTCCTGGAAAACCTGCTTCCCGTGGACTACGCCCTCCTCATACAGCGGGACCCGGCCACCCGGGCACGCAACCGTTACAGCCTGACTCATTACCATGTCCGGGTGGACTGGCCCATCGCCGACGCCGCAGAAGACCTGGCGCGCAACCTTCGCTACATTTCCAAGGATTTGTACGAGAAGGGGGAGAGCTATGCGGAGGATCTCCAGAAGAAATTTTTTGAATTCCACGGTGTGCCCGTAATGAGCGGCGGCAGGCGGACGGCGGCCATCGTGGCGGCCCAGTTTTTGCGACGCCTCTCCTGCATCTCCACAGTCTACGTGGGCTCCAGCGAATCCAGGTCCCTTATGTGCATTTCCGAAAGGAACATTTCCAAGACCGCCCTCATGAAGCTCTCCGGTGCGGAGATGTCCACCATCGCGGAATCCGCCAGCATTTCCCTTTCCAGCTTCAAGAAAAACTACTTGGTGGCCCGGGAGGGTTCCTCCGGGGTGGCCGTGTTCCGGGCCATCTACACCCAGACCAGTCACGCAAGACCGCCTGAGGACGGCAAGCTCCGGGATCTCAAGAGCGACGTCCATTGGCTGACCGTGGAATCCCAGCACCTCCTGCCAGCGCCGGAAGTGTGGCGCTTCGCTCCTCTGCCCTATAACGTGATCTACAGTTGAGCAGCGGTCCCAAAATGCGTCTGACGCTCCATGGTGGCATTGCCCATGGACGCCATCCATCCTGCTGAAGCCATTTCGCGCCCCCCCTATCCTACCGGGACAAGGACATGAGCCGGTAGACCAGCATCCCGGCCAGCCAGGCCAGATCCTCCGGGGACAGGATCCGTCCCGCGCTCCGGTCGAACAGGATGTTGGCGTTGGCCGGGAACTCGTCGTCCCCCTCCCACAAAACCATGCGAACGGGCACCCTGGGCAGGGGCAAAAAATCCCAGGCGTGATCCCCAACAGGAGCCCGGCTGCCCGAAAGCCTTTCAGCCGCCCGGGCCAGGCCCTTGGGATCGTTTCCGAACGCCCTGATCAAGGGAACCACCGCCCGCTTGGAAAAGGCGCTGTCGTAGAATCCGGCGCCGGGAATCTCCCGGTAGGCCACCCAATCCTCCTGGGGAAGGGCATCAAAATCACCTTGGAGGTAATGAAGCAGGATCACCTGTTCCTGAATGGGAACCTCCTTGCCCGGGTCCGTCTCGTCCTTGTAGGTGAATTCGGGAAGCTCCACTTTGTACACGCGGTTCAGGAAAGGCACCCGCAGGGTCCTTTCATCCTTCGCGGCAAAACCCGAATGATCGGCCATCTCCCTGGCCGTGTATGCGCAGAGATCCTTCACGGCCAAGCGCTTGGCCTCGATGTAGTCATCCACCCGTGCCATGAAATCCTCCTGGTTTCTTTCAGAGGGCCGGCTCCTGGCCAGCTCCGGACCCGGCCCTGCGGCCGGCTTTGATGGAAATGGCCAGGGCCCACAGGGCCGCCGGGGTGATTCCCTCCATGCGGGACGCCTGGCCCACGGATCGCGGCCGAAGCTCTGCCAGCTTCTCCTTCAACTCATTGGAGAGCCCGTGAACCGATGCATAATCGAAATCCTCCGGTATGACCCGCTGCTCCAGGTCCCGGAAGCCCTCCACCTGGCGTATCTGCCTGGCGATGTATCCTTCGTACTTGACCTCGATCTCCACCTGTTGTTCCACCCGAGGGTTCAGGGGCTCCGGTGGTGGGGCCAGGGCCTTGACCGCCCGGTAATCCAGCTCAGTCCTTTTCAGAAGCTGGGATAGGGGTGTAGCCATTTCCAGGGGCGCGGTTTTCCGGTCCCGGAGATAATCATTCACCTCCGGCCCTGGTTTGATGATCCTGGCGGAGATTCTTTGTATCTCCTTCTGGCAATGCCTTCCGCGTTCCTCCATGGCATCAAGGGCCTCCCGGTCCACGAGACCCAGTTCGAACCCGTGGCCCATAAGGCGCAAATCCGCATTGTCCTCCCGCAATAGGAGCCGGTACTCGGCCCGGGAGGTGAACATCCGGTATGGCTCGCTGGTTCCCCGGGTGACCAGGTCGTCCACCAGGACACCCATGTAGGCTTCGGAGCGGGACAGAAAAAAGGGGGGCCTCCCCTGGACTCGGCAGGCCGCGTTGATGCCTGCCCACATCCCCTGGGCGGCGGCCTCCTCGTACCCGGAAGTGCCATTGATCTGCCCGGCGGAGAACAGGCCGGCCACCTTCTTGGTTTCCAGGGTGGACAAGAGCTGGGTGGGGAGCAGGTAGTCGTACTCAATGGCGTAGGCCGGCCGGATGATTTCAGCTTCATCCAGGCCCCGCACCGAGCGCACCAGCTCAGTCTGGATGTTCACGGGCAGACTGTTGCCCAGGCCTGAGGCGTAGATCTCGTGGGAATCCAGGCCCTCGGGTTCCAGGATGACCTGGTGGCTGTCCCGTTCCCGGAACTTGACCACCTTGTCCTCCAGGCTGGGGCAGTAGCGGGCCGGAATTCCTTTCACCACACCACCGTAAAGAGCGGACCTCTCCAGGTTTTGCCTCACGATTTCGTGAGTGCGTTCGCTGGTTCGGCCCAGGTAGCTAGGGACCTGGGGCAAGGGGATTCCGGTGGTGTACAGAGATAAAGCACGGGGGCTCTCCTCTCCGGGATGGGGGGTGAAACAGGAGAAATCAATGGTCCTTTTGTCCAGGCGGGCGGGGGTGCCGGTTTTCATCCGGCCCATGATGAAACCGAGATCTCGGAGTTGGACGGCCAGGGCGTAGGAGGCGAACTCCCCTGCCCTGCCAGCCTGGATAGAGGTGTGCCCGATGTGCACGAGGCCGGAAAGGAAGGTGCCCGTGGCCAGAATCACAAAGGGGGCCTGGTGGTGGAATCCCGTCTGGTCTTCCACCCCCCGGACCCGCCCAGCCTCGATCAACAGTTTCGCCACCAGGGCCTGCTTCAGGTCCAGGTTCTCCCGATGGGCCAGAAGACCGAGCATTTCTTTGTGGTAGAGGAGCTTGTCGTTCTGGGTTCGGGACGACTGGACAGCCGGACCCTTCCGGGTGTTCAGGGTCCGGTGCTGGATGGCGGTTTTGTCCGCCACCCGGGCCATGAACCCGCCCAGGGCGTCTATTTCCTTGACCAGCTGCCCCTTGCCCGTGCCTCCCACCGAGGGGCTGCACGGCATCCAGCCCACGGTGTCCACGTTGCCGCACAGGACCAGGACCCGGACGCCCATTCCCGAGGCGGCCAGGGCGGCCTCGCAGCCAGCGTGGCCCGCTCCGATGACGATGACGTCGTAGTTTTGTTCGCTTGAGCTCATGGTTCAGGAGGCAGCCGCGTCATTCAACGCTTCACCACCAGGGCCACGGCCTCGCCGCCTCCCAGGCACAGGGAGGCGCAACCGGTCTTCACGTCCCGGCGGATCATTTCATGGATCAGGGTCACCAGGACCCGGCAACCCGATGCACCGATGGGATGGCCCAGGGCCACGCTGCCGCCGTTCACGTTCACCTTTTCCGGGGGGAGGCCAAGCTCCCGCATCACCGCAACGGTAGACCCGGAAAACGCCTCGTTGATCTCGAAAAGATCCACGTCAGCCAGGCCGATGCCTTCCTTGTCCAAAACCTTGGGCACGGCCCAAATGGGGGCCACCAGGACGTATTTCATGTCAATGCCATAGGAGGCCTGGGCTCCGATGGTTGCCAGGACCTTGCAGCCCCTTTTCTCGGCCTCCTCCCGGGACATGACCACCACGGCGGCGGCGCCGTCGCTGATGACGGAGGCGTTGCCCGCCGTGCCCACCCCCCCGTCCTTCTTGAAGGCCGGCCTCATGGCTGCCAGGGCCTCGTAAGGAGTATCCCGTGGGCACTCGTCCGTGTCGAAAAGGGTGTCACCCTTCCGCCCCTTGAGGGTAACCGGTGCGATCTCCGGGACGAACCGGCCGGACCCTATGGATTCCATGGCCCGGCGGTAGCTCTCGGCCGCGTAGCGGTCCTGGTCTTCCCGGTTCACGCCATATCTCTCCGAGCAAAGCTCATTGGACATGCCCATATGAAAATCGTTCACTATATCCCACAGGCCATCGTGGAACATGTGGTCCTGGATGGTGCCCGGCCCCATGCGGTAACCGAACCGGGCTTTTTCCAGAAAATAAGGGGCCATGCTCATGGTCTCCATGCCACCGGCCACCACCACCCTGGCGTCCCCCAGTTGGATGGCCTGGGCTGCCAGCATGACAGCCTTCAAGGCCGACCCGCAGACCTTGTTGATGGTGAAACACTCGGCTTCCCAGGGCAGGCCCGCCTTCACTGCGGCCTGCTTGGCCGGGTTCTGACCGTAGCCGCAGGGAAGAACCTGTCCCATGATGACCTCATTCACCGACTCGTCGGGAATGTCGGCCCGGGTTATGGCTTCCCGGATGACAAGGGCTCCCAGGTCCGTGGCGCCGGTCTGGCCCAGGCTTCCATTGAAGGTTCCCAGGGGGGTGCGTACCGCGCTGACAATAACCGCTTCCTGCATGGATGAATCTCCTTAGGGATGGGTTTCGAATCGATATTTTTCCTCAAGTGGGGAAATCCGCCTCCTGGGTCGCGGTCCTCATGTGGGACC
>JAHJUF010000453.1 GCA_018829095.1 Pseudomonadota bacterium
CAGGTAGTTGAACACCTGGGCCGGCACCATGGACATGGGGATGCTCACCAGTCCGATGAACCACAATACCAGCAGGTAGGGCCGCGTTTTTGACATGCTGCAATCCTAAGCTTGCCAAAGGATAAAAACAGGGGTTGAGGCAAAAAGCCCTGCCAAGGGCTGCCCGGAACGCGAAAAGACTCCAGAATTCCCTGTCAGGATATAGCTACCCGAGGGAGGCTCCAAACTCAAGCATTACCGGCAAACTCACGGGAAAAGATGGATGGAGCCCTGTTCTTTCGGGCAAAGGGCTTGTCCGGCATCTCCCCCCGGCCCTCCTCAGCCGCCACCCTGGCCAAACGGTCCTTGCCCGGGAAATCCCCCTCAGGGCAACCCCTCTCCCGGAGGCCGGACAGGCCGAGTTCCCGGGAAAGCAGGACGACCGAAAAAAAACCGTCCGTCCAAAGCCGGGGCAGGGAAAGGCCCCGGCCTGCCTCCACCACCGCGAACTGGGCCCCGTACTTGCGGCCCAGCTCCAGGAGCCGGGCCTCATCCAGGCTTTCGTAGTCCCGCAGGTCTTTCATGCGGGTCAGCCAAGTCCAGAGAAAAGCCTTGGAAAACAACGCCGGGCCTCCATCCTTTATGGTCCCGGCCACGGGACGCCCGGAAAAGACCCGGAACCCCCGGAAGGAAGGAGGTACCAGGAACAGGGCGTCTTCAGGCGTGTGGTCCCGGCACCATTGGGCAGCGCGGATGTAGGGGGTCTCCGGGATGTGACCGGGGAGGTGGACGGATTGGAAAAAGGAGCGGTTTTCCAGGCCGGTCCAGGTGATGGCCAGGGCCACGACAGCCACCGCAACCCAGGCGGCCCTGGGGAGAGCCCGGGGCGAAAAACGGTCCCGGTTCCGCGCCCGGGCGAGCTCCAGGAACAGGAAGACCACGGCCAGTACCACGGCAATGCCCGTGCTCAAGGGGAGAAGGCCCCCGGCCACGCCCAGGGCTGCCATGGAAACGGCGGCAGCCCCCAGCCCCCTGCGGAAAAGGACCGGCAACCGCTCCCCGAACAGGGCCCCCCACCCTGCCGCCAGGATGAGGATGCCCAGGGCATGCCCCTCGGCCCGGCTCACCAGAAGAAGCACCATGGCCAGGGGAAACAGCCTCCGGAGAAACCCGAGCGTCCTGGCGCTGACCGGGGCGTCCGGTGCCGGGTCCGCCTCCCTGGCCATGCGGGCCCCCTGGGCGGCCATCCACCCGGCCCAGGCCATGGACGTGATGACGACAAGGTACAGGCTTCTCAATAGTTGGAGTTCGATGACCATGGCCACGGGGTACAGGTCCCCGAAAACCCAGGCAACCAGGTAGAGAACCCCCACGGCTGCCAAAAGCACCCAGGCCAGGCGGTCCTTTTCCCCGGCTGTCCCGGAAAGCCGCCTGTACACCAGGACCGAGGCCAGAAGCCCGGCATAGGCCCCGGCCAGGAGGAGGTCCCCCGGGTTCCACTGGGAAAGGAACAAATACCCCAGGCGGGCCCGCGCCACGGACAGCCACAGGGGGTCCGTGGGGAAAAAGAAGGCAGGCGGCCCCGATCCTCCCAGAGCGGAAAACAGGACCTTAAGGAAAAGCGGGGACACGGCCAGGGCATAGAGGCCGGAAATCCCGGCCACCCGGCGGAGCCTGCCCGGACGAGGGTCCGTGGCCGCCCCCAGGACCACCAGCAGGGCCAGGGGCGCGCCGGAAAGGGGATGGATCCAGAAGGTGAGCGCCGCCAGCACGGCTGCCAGACGGTGCCTCCCGGCGAACCAGGCGGCCAGGAAGGCGATGGAAAAAGGCATAGCCGCGATGCGCAGGCTGTAGATGCTCTCGATGGTGCGCATCATGGCCCCGCCCAGGGGCTTCCAGGTCACCAGAAACAGCAGGGCGAAAAGAGCGGCCTCCCGGTCCGGAAAAAGCACCCGGCAAAGGGCCAGGGTAGCGGCGAAAAACAGGACCAGGGACAGGCAGTAGCCCCCGAAGAACAGGGCCTGGGTGGAGACGAAGCGGTTGGCGAACCCCATGGCCGGAACCCAGAAGCTGGCCCCGGCCGTGGGCTCGGAGAACAGGTAATCCCCTGGAAACATGGACGAATCAGCCGCGTGCTCCACCAGGGGGATGTACAGGTCCGAGTCCCCGGTGCCGTACCAGTAGCCGTTCAGCACCAGGGCCAGGACGGCGGCCAGAAGCACCAGCGAAACGTCCCGGGGCCGGAGCAGGCGGCGAACCCGGGCGGCAAGGGTTTCAAAAGCAGGGGGCATGAAGGGTGTTTGTCCCAACGGGTTGCCGGAAGGTGAAAGGAGACCCGATTTTGTACCAGAGGGCTGGCCGGGGGGTCAACGCCCCGCCGTCCTGACCAGGGGCAGCAGGCAGGCAGCGGCCAGGGCCAGGCCCGAGGCGATGAGAAAGGCCGTTGCCGGGCCCAGTCCGGCGTACACCGCGCCAAAGACGATGCTGGCCGGGAGCGCCCCCACTCCCAGGGCCAGGTTGTACCATCCATAGGCCGCGCCCCTGGCCCGAGGGGGCGCGAGATCCGCCACCCAGGCCTTTTCCGATGGCTCGGCCATACCGTAATACAGGCCGTAGGCCAGAAACAGGGCGGCCAGGGTCCACCTGTCCGAGGTGAGCCCCATGCATGCGTACGCCACGGCGTACAGGACCCAGCCCCCGATCACCATGGGCTTTTTGCCCAGACGGTCGGCCATGCGGCCGCCGGCAAAGGCCGCCCCGGACTTCACAGCATGGTGCACGGCCCACAGGAAGGCGATCCCCGAGGCCCCCCATCCGGCCTCGGAAAGACGCCAGAGGATAAAGGCGTCCGTGGAGTTGGCCAGGGCGAACAGGAACACGGCCCCCACAAAGATCGAAAAGTTCCGGCCCAGGGGCGGGGTGCCGCCGGAAACCGGTGCGGCGGCGGTCTTCTCCTCTTTCGCCGGAGGTTCGGATTTCGGCTCCCGCACGCCCCAGAGGATGAGGGCCACGGTGACCACCGCAGGCACCGCCGCCAGGAGGAACACGGTGCGCATTTCCAGGCCGGCCAGGGACAGGAGGGCCGCCGCAGCCAGGGGGCCCGCCATGCCTCCGGCATGATCCATGGCTCGCTGGAACCCGAAGGCCCGGCCCAGGTGGAGAGGGTCGGCGCTTTCGGCCAGGAGGGCGTCCCGGGGGGAGGTTCGCACGCCCTTGCCCGCCCGGTCGGCCAGGCGCATGGCCA
>JAHJUF010000053.1 GCA_018829095.1 Pseudomonadota bacterium
GGCCGGCGGGGGGGGGCGCGTGCCCCGCTCCGGGAGGTGGAACCCCCTGCCCGGACTGCGGGCTGCCCATCAACGCGGACGCCAAGTTCTGCCCCTATTGCGGCCACCAGATCCTGGTGTTCCAGCAGTGCCTGAGGTGCGGCAAGAACCTGGCCCCCAGCGCCAAATTCTGCAGCCGTTGCGGAACCCCCGTGACCCAGGCCGAGCCCCAGGAGAAGTTCTGCCCCAAGTGCGGAACCGGAACCTGGCCGAGAGCCGGTTCTGCAACCAGTGCGGGGCGCCGGTGGTGCTGGAAGAGACAGACCGGGTCCTGGACTGCCCCTATTGCCGGGTGAAGCTCTGCATGACCTCCAAGGGCCCCTACCGGTACTGCATGGTCCCCAAGAACGCCCCCAAGGACATCATTTATCTGCCCTACTGGAGGCTTCGGGGCATCCTGTATTCGGCTGTTCCCTGCAAGGTGGACTCCCAGTTTCTGGACGCCTCCCGCCTGGCCGCCTCCTTTCCTTTCGCGCCCCACACCTTGGGGCTGCGCACCCAGGCATTGAATCTCCTCTTTTCCTCCCAGGGCATTCCCGGGCGGTTCGTGGCCCCGTCCATTCCCTTTGCCGTGACCCTGAAGGGCATCGAGGCCGGTCTTTCGGGCTTGCGCCTCTCCCTCAGCGATGAGGCCCTGGAGCGGGCCTACATCGGTGAGACCACCAGCATCATCCACGCTCCCTACTACGTCCGGGACGGCCGCCTCATGGACGCCATCCTGAACGAACCCGTGGGGCCCATGCCGGAGGATGCCCAGGACTTTGATCCGGGCATCTTCACCCCGGTCACCTGGGAGCCCGGGTTTCTCCCGGCCATGTGCCCGGACTGCGGGTGGGGCCTTTCCGGGGACAAGGACTCGGTGGTTTTCCTTTGCGAGAACTGCGACAGCGCCTGGCAGCCCCGGGGGGACAAGTTCACCCCCGTGGCCGTGGGCACCGCAGCCACCGAGGAGAAAGAACCCGTGTACCTGCCTTTCTGGCGCATCCGGTGCGAGGTGGAGGGGATCAAGCTTTCCTCCTACGCGGACATGATCCGGCTGGCCAACATGCCCAAGGCCATTCAGGCCGAATGGGAGAGGCAGCCCTTCGGCTTTTGGATCCCCGCCTTCAAGGTGCACCCCAACCTGTTTATTCGCCTGTCCCGCCAGCTCACCACCTTCCCCATCACCAGCGGCGTGGAGGAAAGGGTGCCCCGGAAGGTGAAGACCCACCCGGTGAACCTCCCCCTTTCCGAGGCGGCCCAGAGCTTAAAGCTTTGCGTGGCATCCTTTGGCAAGCCCAAGCGGACCATTTTCCAGAAGCTCCCCAGCATCCGCATCACCCCCAAAAAGGGCGGCCTGGTCTACGTGCCTTTCCGCACTCACGGCGCGGAATACGTCCAGGACGAACTGGGCATCGCCATCTCCATCACGGCCCTGTACCACGGCCAAAGCCTCTGATTCCCGCCAGGCTGCCCAAAAACGCGATCTGCGGCGTTGCGCTTCACCCTTCGTCACTGCGGCGTACAGCAGTACGCCTCATTCCTCAGGATTCGCGCGCCTTGCATATCACGTTTTTGAACAGCCTGTTTTCCGGCATTCCCCAAATGCGGCGCGGATAACGCCAGGGGGTGGAGTCTTTCCCGGAAGCCCCGCGCCCTCCCGGCCCGGGCTTGCATTCCCTGAAAAATATCCCTACGGTCCCGGGGGATCGAAACAACACGCGAAACCGGAGGGAAGAGCCATGTCCCGGCCCCGGAGCACGGTGGATATCCTGAAGCTTCTGGACAAGTCCAACTGCGGTCAATGCGGGGAGCCCACCTGCATGGCTTTTGCCGCCAAGGTTTTTTCCGGGCAGAAGGAGCTGGGCGGCTGCCCGGTCCTGGACCGGAGCCTGGTGGAGGAAAACGCTGCCCAGGGACCCGGGCGGCGCTCCATGGGCCAGGAGATGGACGAGGCCCTGGCGGCCATGAAAAAGGCCCTGGCCGGGGTGGACCTGGAGGAAGCCGCCGCCCGGTTGGGGGCGCGGTACGGGGACGGCCGTCTCTTCATCAGGGTCCTGGGCAAGGATCTGTCCGTGGACAGCCAGGGCCGGATCCTCACGGACATCCACGTGAACGCCTGGGTCATGGCCCCGGTTTTCGAGTACATCACCCGGGGCAGGGGGCTTGCCGTAACCGGAAAATGGCTGGGTTACCGGGAACTGGAAAACGGAGCGCCCCGGTACGGGCTCTTTGTCCAGAGGATCGAACTGCCCCTTCGCCAGCTCGCGGACCGCTACCCGGACCTTTTCCGGGATCTTCTGGAAATCTTTTCCGCCCGCCAGGTGGAGAACCAGCTGGGGTCTGATCTGTCCATCGTGCTGAACCCTCTGCCCCTGGTGCCGGTGCTCATCTGCTACTGGCGGCCGGAAGAGGGCATCGAGTCGGACGTAAAAATCCTCTTTGACGACACGGCGGACAAAAACCTCTCCACGGAATCCATTTTCACCCTGTGCGCGGGTCTGGTGCAGATGTTCGAAAAAATTTCCATGAAGCACGGTTTCCGTTGATTCGCCGGCCTTGATTGAATCTCCGGCGGCCTCGTGGTAAGATTATTGTTTGAATCCGTTGATCCATTCGGGAAACATGCCCCCTGCCCGGCGGCGTCACGCGCCGGGAGCACGGCCCAAGATTTGCCACGAGACCCTGACCCATGAATATCTTAGGCATCTCCTGTTTTTACCACGACGGCGCAGCCTGCCTGGTCATGGACGGGGAGCTGGCGGCCGCGGCCCAGGAGGAGCGGTTCACCCGGAAAAAGCACGACCCCTCGTTTCCCCAAAACGCCGTGGAATGGTGCCTGGCGGACAAGGGCCTTTCCGTTTCCGATCTGGACGCGGTGGTTTTCTACGACAAGCCCTTCCTCACCTTTGAGCGGCTCCTTGCCACACAACTGGCCGTGGCGCCCCGGGGCCTGTTTTCCTGGCTTGCGGCCATGCCCAAGTGGCTGGGCCGGAACCTGTACATTCCCCGGGAACTGAAAAACCGGATCAAGTACGAAGGCCGGGTCCTGTACACAGAGCACCACGAGGCCCACGCCGCGTCAGCCTTTTATCCCTCTCCCTTTGAGGAGGCCGCCTTCCTCACCGTGGACGGGGTGGGGGAGTGGACCACGGCCAGCTTCGGCATGGGCCGGGGCCGGGAGATCGAATTCATGGGCCAGCTGGAGTTCCCCGACTCCCTGGGCCTGCTCTACTCGGCCTTCACCTATTTCTGCGGGTTCAAGGTGAATTCCGGGGAGTACAAGCTCATGGGGCTGGCCCCCTATGGCAAACCCCGGTACGCGGACCTCATCCTGTCCCAAGTCGTGGACCTCAAGGAGGACGGCAGCCTGCGTTTGAACCTCTCCCTGTTCGATTTCCTGGGGGGCATGAAGATGACCAACGGCCGGTTCGCCAAACTTTTCGGCGGCCCGCCGCGCAAGCCCGAAACCCCCATCACCCAACGGGAAATGGACCTGGCCGCCAGCATCCAGGCGGTGACGGAAACCGCCATGCTGAGGATGGCCCTCCACGTTCATGCGGTCACCGGAGCCAAATACCTGTGCATGGCCGGGGGCGTGGCCTTGAACTGCGTGGCCAATGGCCGGATCCTGCGGGAAGGGCCTTTTGAGGACATCTGGATCCAGCCCGCTGCCGGGGATGCCGGCGGCGCCCTGGGCGCAGCCCTGGCAGCCTGGCACCGGTTTTTCCGCAAACCTCGGACCGGTCCCTTTGGCCGCGACCGCCAGAAGGGCTCTTACCTGGGGCCCCGGTACTCAGGCGGAGAGATTCGCCGGTTTCTCCGGGAGGGGGGGTATCCCCACGAGGAACTTGCCCCGGAAGAACGAGGCGCTCGGATTGCGGCAAAGATCGCCGAGGGCAAGGTGGTGGGCCATTTCTCCGGGCCCATGGAGTTCGGCCCCCGGGCCCTGGGCTCCCGGAGCATCCTGGGAGACCCCCGCCGGGAGGAGACCCAGCGGGTCATGAACCTCAAAATCAAATACCGGGAGTCCTTCCGGCCCTTTGCCCCGGCGGTCATGGCGGACCGGGCCTCGGAATGGTTCGATCTGGACCGGGAAAGCCCCTATATGCTCCTGGTGGCCCCGGTGCGCGAGGAACGCCGCCTGGCCCAGCCCCAGGGGGACGGCCTGACCATGCACCAGAGGCTCAATGCCAAGCGGAGCGAAATTCCGGCCGTGACCCATCTGGACTACTCCGCCCGGGTCCAGACCGTGAACCAGGAGGACCAGGCCGATTTTTACGGAATCCTGACCGCCTTCCACGCGCTCACCGGCTGCCCGGTGTTGGTGAACACCAGCTTCAACGTCCGGGGCGAACCCATAGTGTGCACCCCGGAGGATGCCTACCGCTGCTTCATGCGTACGGAAATGGATGTCCTGGTCCTGGAGGACTGCATGCTCGTGAAGGAGGACCAGCCCGAATGGACCGAAGAAAAGAACTGGCGGGATGAACTCGAACTCGACTGACCCACGGGAAATCCGGAAATTCGGGGTCCTGGCCCTGGGGATTTTCAGCCTCCTCTCGGCCGTGGCCTGGTGGCGCGGGCATCCGGGGATGCAGGTCTTCTTCGGAGCCCTGGCGGCCCTGGGACTCCTTTTCCTGGCCCTTCCCGGGCCCATGGCGCCGGTGCACCGGGGATGGCTGGCCGTGGGCCATTTCATCGGCCAAGTCATCACCAAGACCATCCTGGGCCTGGCCTTTTTCCTGGTGATCGTTCCCTTTGGACTGGCACGGAAGCTTTTTGAGGGGAAAGGGCGGGTCATCCTGAAAAAGCGGGACCCAAAGGCGGCCACCTACTGGGTGCCCCGCACGGAACCTGCCCAGTCCAGAAAGAGGTTCACCCGGAGGTATTGAATCGCGGGGGTGGAATTCCCGCGCCATTTTCGAAACCCATCTTTTTCGCGAGGCGGTCATGGAAAAAAAAGATCCCATCCTGGAACCCGACGAGCCGGAAGACGGCCTGGACGAAAATCCCTCCATCCTGGCGGAGTTCTGGGAGTTCGTGAGGACCAACAAGGTCTATTGGATTCTTCCCATCGTCATCGTGCTGGCCGCGCTTTCCCTGCTCATCGTGTTCACCGAGAGCAGCACCATCGCGCCCTTTGTGTACGCCTTGTTTTAAGTTTCGCGAAGAGCGGGAAATTCGGGCCGAGGGAGCGGGTGAAGGGCGCGGCCCCCGGCTCGCCCGGTTGTCCGGGCCAACCCAGGGGGATGGCAGGTGATGAAGAAAAAGAGCAAGAAGGCCTTTTTTGCCGCAGTTCTGCTTGCCCTGTCCCTGGTCCTGTCCCTGGTCCTGGCCGAGGTGATCCTCAGGGTGGCCAGGCCCGATTTCAAGGTCCTGGTGGAAAACGTGTTTCAGGCGGACCAGTCCAGGATTTTCACCACCCCCCGGAATGCGAAGCAGAAGGTCCGGCACCCGGACCTGGGGAAAGAGCATACGGTTTATTACAATGCCCTGGGGTTCAAGCAGGCCAGGGATTTCTCTCCCCAAAAGCCTCCCGGAGTCATTCGCATCGGCATTTTCGGTGATTCCTTTTCCGAAAACGTGTTCATGCCCAGCCAGTATTCCTTTTCCGAACCCCTGGATTTTCTGCTCAATCAAACAGGCGGCCGTTATGAGGTCCTGAACTTCGGGACCTCAGGCTATGGGACCGACCAGGAATTCATTCAGTACATGGAAGAGGGTAGGAGGCTGGACCTGGATGCCGCCCTGTACATGGCCTATCACAACGACCTGGGGGAGGTCCTCGCCAACCGCCTTTTCCTTCTCACCGAGGAGGGCGAGGTGGTCAGGAACCAGCCCAGGAGGCCTTCCCGGGCCATCCGTTTCCTGAAGAAATTCTACCTCACCTACTTCTGCGTGGACGCCTGGAACCGGGTTCGGGCCAGGACAGATCCTTCCCGTAAACCGGCTGTCTCCATGGAGGCGGCCACCCGGCAGGACGTGGAGCGGGATTTGCGCAGGGTGGCCTCGAACCTGGACGAAATCCTGAGCCGGTCCGCAAAGGGGTCGTTCGGGACCCGGGACCAGAAGTCCATGCTGGTGTTCGCCGCCGTCATGAACACCTGGAAGGACGAGGCGGCCAGGGACGGAGTCCGGCTGTTCACGGTGTTCGTACCGGACGACCATTCCTACCAGAAACTCATGAAGTGGGTGATTTCCCGGATCAAGGTGGAAAGCCATGACTTGTTGCTGGATTTCCAGGCGGAAAGTCCGGGGATGGAGGGGCTCTTTTTCGTAAACGACCGCCACTGGAACGAAGAGGGCAACAAAATCGCAGCTGTCTACTTGTTCAAGTTCCTGGCGGACCGGCTGGGAATTTCCTATGACGGCGACGAGTTCATCCGCCAAAATCTGGCTGTTTACTATTCCTCCCTTTCCGGGCCGCACATCCCCCTGTCCCCAGCCTGGCTGGATTCCACCCGGGCCACTCCCGTGGAAGGGGCGGCCCTCCGGAACCAATACCTGGCCCTGGAGGAGGAAGGTGAAAGGGACGAGGGACGGTTCGTGGTCCGGGAGAGCATTTCCAACCAGGGTCTCGGCCACCGGGACATCTACACGGCCCGCATCCGGGAGGGCTTGGTGTGCCTGGAAAGCGGGATGCTGGGCTATGCGCGGACCTGGTTCGAGGACGCCATCCGGGAGGACCCGGATTCGGCGGTAGCCCATTATGCTCTGGGGGTCGTCCTGGTAAAGACAGGGGAGGCCGACCAAGGCGCATCCCATCTCCGGGAGGCCGTCCGTCTGGACCCGGGGCTGGGCGAGGCCCGCAAGGAACTGGAGAGGATCGGCGGGCCGGGGGGCCCTTATCCATGATATGTTGCCCCGGCACGGGAAAATTCCTCTGCCCCGGCTCTCCGGGGCTTGTTGGGGACCCCGGATTCTGATAGGTGCTCGTACGGATGGGCCGGGAAGCAGCCGGCTCCATGCACTCACCGGAAGGCCCTATGGACGACCGCATCAAGACCGTTGCCAGCTCCTCACGGATTCCCTTCCTGATCCTGGGGCCGGTGTGCGTGTTCCTGGGGATGGCCTCGGCCTGGCACACCACAGGCCGCATCCCCTGGTTCCAGCTTTTCCTCGCCCTTTTCGGAACTTTTTTGGCCCACGTGGCCGTGAACAGCTTGAACGAGTACGCGGATTACAAAAGCGGGCTGGACAAGACCACCCAGCGGACCCCCTTTTCCGGCGGCTCAGGGGCCCTGGTGGAAAGGCCCGAGCACCTGAAGGCCGTTCTTGTCACTGGCCTTGGAGCCCTTGGGGGCGTGGTGCTCATCGGCCTGTATTTCCTCATCGCCCGGGGGCCGTGGATTCTTCTGCCCGGCCTTTTGGGTGTGATCCTTTCCGCGGCCTACACCCCCTGGATCGTGCGGCGGCCCTGGCTCTGCCTCGTGGCCCCGGGCCTGGGGTTCGGCGTCTGCGTCGTCATGGGCACGGACTATGCCTTGACCGGCGATTTCGACGCCACCTCCCTGTTCGCCTCCTTGCTTCCCTTTTTTCTGGTGAGCGACCTTTTGCTTTTGAACCAGTTCCCGGACCGGGACGCCGACAGGAAGGTGGGCCGGAGGAACCTGGTCATCACCCGGGGCTCCCGCACGGCCGCCAGGGCCTACGGCTTGTTCCTGGCATGCGCCTTTTTCTCGGTGCTTTTGGGGGTGGTGGTGGGGGCCCTTCCTGTGGGGGCGCTCCTGGCCCTCATCATGGCGCCGGTGGCCTTTTTGGCCTTTCTGGGCACCTCGGTGCATCACGACCGGCCAGACAAACTCGTCCCCTTCATGGCCCTGAACGTGGTGGTGAACCTGGCCGCCCCGGTGCTCATGGGTCTGGGGATCCTCCTGTCCTGATCCGGCCAGGAGGGTTTTGCCCGATTGCTTTTCCGGAAAATATGGATTAGTGATAAACATTCTATGATTCCAACCCGATAGACCCGTCCGTAACACGGCCTTTGTGCGGAAAAGAGGAGGGGGCATGGAAGAGAAACGCCCGATGAGGAGCTTGTATATGGCGCTGGCAGGCCTGTTGGTGGCCGCCCTGGCCTTGGCGGGGTACCTCCTCACCCTCCAGTCCGAGCCGGTTTCGACAAGACC
>JAHJUF010000054.1 GCA_018829095.1 Pseudomonadota bacterium
CAAAGTTTTTTGAAAGGGGGTGCGGGGGAAAACTTTTTTTCAAAAAAGGTTTCCCCCGTGAAAACCCGTCATCCTTGTCATTCCCCTTCCCCGCCGCAGGCCCGGCCCTTCAGGCCGAAAAAGAGTTTCAGGCTCTTCTTCACGGCGGGGGAGTAGATTTTGGGTTCAAAAACGCGGCCAGCCACCCGCTTGTTGATCTCCCCCAGGGTGGGATAGGGGGTGATGGCTCCGGCCAGGGTGGACAGCTTGGCCCCGCCATTCAAGGCCGCCACCCAGTACTGGATAAGCTCGCCCGCCGCCGGGCCCAGGATCTGGACCCCCAGGGGTTTTTCGCTTTTGTCCAGAACCAGCTTGATGAAGCCCTTGTCATTGCTCTCGGCCAGGGACCGGTCGTTGCCGGAAAAAGGCTCCACAAGGATTTTCGCCTGGAGGCCCGCCGCTGCGGCCCGTTTCTCGTTCATGCCCACGGAGGCCAGTTCCGGGTCGGTGTAGGCGCACCAGCAGAGCCAGGTGTAGTCCGCCTTCCGGGGCAGGCGCAGCACGGCGTTGGCCACCACGATGCCCCCCTCGTACCCGGCCGCGTGGGTGAGCTGGGGCGGCCCCTTGGCATCCCCGGCGGCAAAGATATGCTTCAGGTTGGTGCGCATCCGGGAATCCACGGCCAGGCCTCGGCCCGTGGCCTCGATGCCCAGGCTGTCCAGCCCCAGGTCCGTCACGTTGGCCCGGCGGCCCACGGCCACCAGGATCTGTTCGCCCTCCACAGCCCGCTTTTCCCCGCCCGGGCCTTGCAGGACGATTTTTCGCCTGTCCCCCAGGTTCTGAACCTGGACCGCCTTGTGCGAGAGGAGAAACCGCACCCCCTCCTGTTCCAGAAACCCCTGGAGGGCCCCGGCCATGTCCGGGTCTTCCTGGGCCAGGATCTGGTTTCCCATCTCGATGACCGTGACCGTGCTCCCCAGGCGGGAGAAGGCCTGGGCCATCTCGATGCCGATGGGGCCGCCCCCCAGGATGAGGAGCGAGCCCGGGAGCCGGGGAAGGGAGAACAGGTCCCGGTTGGTGAGATGGGGCGTCTCGGCAAGCCCCGGGATGGGGGGCGCCACCGGGGACGAGCCTGTGGCGATGACCCATTTTTTCGCGGAAAGGCGCTCGCCGGAAAGCTCGATGGTCTGCTCGTCCGCGAACCGGGCGTCTCCGAACCGCACGTCCACCCCCAGAGAGCAAAAGCGCTCCGGGGAGTCGTGCGTCTGGATCTGGGCGATGACCCCCGCGATGCGCGCCGCCACCCGGGAAAAGTCCACGGAGGCCAGGGGCGGCTGGTCCAGGCCCCAGCGGGAGGCGTTCTTCATCTGGTGATACGCCCGGGAGGTCTCGATCAAGGTCTTGGAGGGCACGCAGCCGTAGTGGAGGCAGTCGCCTCCCAGGACAGGCTCCTTTTCCACCAGAAGGACCCGGGCCCCGAACCGGGCCGAACCCGCAGCCACGGTGAGCCCTGCCGAACCGCCCCCCAGGACGCCGATGTCAAAGGTCTCCCGGCTCATTCCCGTCCTTCCCTGGCCGTGTTTGCGGGCTGGGACGAATCATCCGGCGCAACCGTCGCGTCCATGGCCCCGGCCGCCCTGCCCGTGCGTTTCCGAAACCCGTCCAGGGCCTTTTTCGCGGCCAGGGGAAAGATCCCCAAAAGGGCGAAGGAGGCCAAAAGCGCCGGGGAGAGGATGCCCGCCGCCGAGTCCAGGCGTCCCAGCTGGGTCCCCGCGTTCACATACACGGCGGTCCCCGGGAGCATGCCCAGCTGGGAAACCCAGTAGAACCGGGCAAGCGGCATCCGGGTCATGCCCATGGCCAGGTTGATGAGGAAAAAGGGGAACACCGGCACCAGGCGCAGGGTGAACAGGTAAAAGGCCCCCTCTTGCTCCACGCCCCGGTTGATGGCGGAAAGCCGCCCGGAAAACCGGCGCTGGACCCAATCCCCCAATAGGAAACGCGAGGCGGCGCAGGCAAGCGTGGCCCCCAGGGACGAGGCAAAAGACACGGCCACCAGGGCGGGCCAGAACCCCAGCACCACCGCCCCGGCCAGGCTCATCACCGCCGCGCCGGGAAGGGACAGGGCGGCCATCACCACGTAGATCCCCGCGTACCCGGCGGTCACCCCTGCGGGGTGCTGGCGGAAAAGAACCACCAGGGCATGGTGGGACTCCTTGACCCATTCCAGGGAAAAATACCGGGAAAGGCCCAGTGCCCAGAACAGGATCACTGCCGCAGCCAAGACCAGGACCAGGAGGATTTTTACCAGGATTTTTCGATTCAATAGGAGCTGGCAGGGATGCCCTGCCTCCTTTCTTCGGAGGGGCGCACAACAGGGCCGGGGTCACATGTCTCCCCTGCCAAAAGGCAAACAGCTCGACAAAGAATAATGACATAGGAGGAGGGGTTTGGCAAACCGCGAGGGGGGATTCACCGGAGAAGGGTATTTCGCAGGGAGGCCGACGGCGGGATTCCGGGCGTTGACAGCCCAGGCCGGATGGGGGAAAGTACCGGACATCTCAAGGACTATTATCTCCCGGACTTTCAACCCCCCCAAAACGGACCTTTTTCGCCGCGAGGGGATCAGGACCCCGATGTCTCGTCCAACTCCCCTGCTTCCCTTCCTGATTCCCCGGCTCCTGGCCCTGGGCCTGGCCCTTTTCGCCGGGTTTACGGCTGCGGAAAGATCCTTCGG
>JAHJUF010000004.1 GCA_018829095.1 Pseudomonadota bacterium
CGTCTCCATGAGGGCGGTTTCGGCCCGGATGATCTGCAGGGGGTTGTTGATTTCATGGGCAAACCCCGAGGACATCTCCCCGATCTCCGCCAGGCGGCCGGCCATGACCAGCTGCTGGTTCAGTTCGCCCTTCTCCTGGTCCGTGTGCTCCAGGCGCTTGACCATCCTGCCGGACACGTAGAAGGCGGTGACCACGATGATCCCGCCCCCAAGGACCGCGATGACCAGCACCCAGATACCGGCCCGGTGAAGGGCGGAAAAGGCGTCCGACGCGGACTGGCGCACCACCAGGAGCCATTTCCCGTCAATGATCCAGGTGGTGACATAGACGTACTTCTCCCCGGAACCATCCGTGTGGAAGAAGGCCGACGACCCTTCCCGCCCGGAAAGGAGAGTCTCGGCGTCCGGGTCTGCTTCCATGAGATCCCCACCGGAACGCCTCCTGGTCTGGAACAGGCCCTCCCTGTTCAGGATGTAGGCCTCCCCCGTGCGGCCGATTCGCACCCGCTCCACCACGTCGGAAAAGAGCAGGGTGTCTATGGTGGACCTAAGCACCCAGATGTGGCCATCCTCCATCTGGGCCCGGGCCAGGACGAAATGGGGAACGCCCCGGAAGCCCAGGTAGATGTCCGACACAAAGGTCCCGGTCTGGAGGACCTCTCCGAACCAGGTCTCCTTCCCGTAGTCCCGGCCAGCCAGCTCGTAAGGCCCCACGTAAGCCACGTGCAGGCCTGTCTGGTCGAAGACCCCCAGGTCCACGAAGGCGTTGGATTTTTCCTGGAGCCGGGCCAGGACATCGACCAGAACCCTGGTGTCGGAAAGAGTGACAAAGTCGCTGAAATCGGCCACGAACCGCAGATCCGCCCGGCGCTCGGCCAAATAGGTCTCGATCATGAGGGCATGATCGTTCACGATGCGCTCCATCTTGGCGATGGTGTTGTTACGCACCGAGTTGGTGAAATAGGAAAAGCCCACCCAGAAGGCCAGGACGAAAGGCACCAGGGGAACCAGGCACATGCTGGCCAGAATCTTCAGGCGAGTAGCCCGATAGTGATGGTGTTCCATGATGTGGCTCTCCGCGCCCCAGCGGGCGTTTTTTTGCATTGGAACTTCTTCACCGGATATCTGGCAGAAGGCGTGCCAAGGACGGCTATCGGAAAACAAACATCTTCAACCTATTGTTTTTGCAGTATAATGATCGCGGATGGAATGCGGTGGCGGCGGACTGGGGCCCGGCGGGTCATGTAAAATTCCCTGACGGTCCGTCAAAACCCGGCCGACCTTGACTTTTGACATCAAAGGGAACATGGGGAAAAAGGGCTGCGGACACCGGCCCGGATGGCCTCCATCTCCAAAATCATCGCGAGATGGGCCGGAAAGGTTTTTTTGAATGGGTTCTGAAACACCCCTATCGGGTCAAAAAACCATGAAGCGTTT
This sequence comes from Pseudomonadota bacterium, assembly GCA_018829095.1. Classification (GTDB taxonomy): domain Bacteria; phylum Desulfobacterota; class Desulfobacteria; order Desulfobacterales; family Desulfatibacillaceae; genus JAHJUF01. The sequence continues at coordinate 1,438 of JAHJUF010000004.1, forward strand.
GAGCCTTCGCGTAAGAATTTTTGCCCTCCTGACCCTGCTGGTCCTGGTGAATCTCGCCGGGGCCGTGGTGACCCTCTGGTATGCCGGCAGGACCCAGGAGGTATACGCCCGGATGGTGGACAGGAACGTCAATGCGCTGATCGCCGCCCAGAAGATCCAGGCGGACCTGGTCATGCAAAAAGGCTTTGTCACCTATTATTTCCTGAACGAGGACCCCGAGTGGCTCCGGCAACTTGACCAGTACCACCGGCAGTTCGAAAAGGACCTGGAACAGGCCCGGAAACTGGCCCACCTGGACGGTGCGCGCCAGATCCTGAACGACCTCCAGTCCCAGTACCTGCGCTTCGCCTTCACCCGGGACCAGGTCATCGGCCTCTACAAGGCGGGCAAAAAGGAGGAGGGTGCGAAAAAGCACTGGAGCGTCCGGGACCGGTTCCACGCCATCTACGACCTTTGCGAGCAGTACAAGCGCCTCCACGAGACCCGCATCCAGACCATGGGAGCGGAATACAAAAAGACCGCTTTTTTCCTCTCCTCCGTGGCCTGGGCTGCCATTCCCGTGGCCGTGCTCCTGGGCGCCCTTTTGAGCTATGTGCTCCTGACCCAGGTGCTGGGGCCGGTGCGGCGCCTGGCGGCGGAGGGGGAGAAAAGGACCGGGGGGGTGGAGGGCAACGAGGTCCGGGCCCTGGACCGCCGGTTCCACGGCCTGCTCCACGACAGGAACGAGGCCCACCAGAAACTCTCCGAAAGCCGGGAGCACCTCATCCAGGCCGAAAAGATGGCCCTGGTGGGCAAGCTTTCCGCCGGCGTGGCCCACAGCATAAGAAACCCCCTGACCTCGGTGAAGATGCGGCTTTTCTCCCTGGAGAGGAGCCTGGACATGGACAAGATGCAGAAGGAGGACTTCGAGGTCATCGCCGAGGAGATCCGGCACCTGGACACCATCATCGGCAATTTCCTGGAGTTCGCCCGCCCCCCCAGGCTCAGGATGCAGGTGGTCTCCCCTTCCGATGTGGTGGAAAACACCCTCCAGCTCCTGAGGCACCGCCTGGAGTCCTACGGCGTGGACGTGTCCGTGCAACGGGACGGGCCCCTGCCACGGGTCCTGGCCGATCCCGAGCAGTTGAAGGAGGTGTTCGTGAACCTCCTCATGAACGCCTGCGAGGCCATGCCCGGGGGCGGAGCGGTGGCCATCACGGAGCAGCACGCGGAAAAGGAGGTTTCCATCAGCTTTGAGGACAACGGCCCCGGCATTCCCGAATCCGCCCGGGACAAGGTGTTCGAGCCGTTTTTCTCCAGCAAGGAGGAAGGGACCGGCCTGGGGCTCTCCATCGCCCGGCGCATCATCGCCGAACACGGGGGCAGCATGTCCCTGGGCGGGAACCAGGACAGCGGGGCCAACTTTGTGGTGACCCTGCCGGGATTGGAGGAAAAGAATTGGCCGACATCCTGATCGTGGACGATGACGCCCAGCTTCGGAACAGTTTCGAGCGCCTCCTGAGTCCTGAGGGCCACACGCTCCGCACTGCGGCCAGCGGCGAGGCGGGCCTTTCGGCGGTGAAGGAGCGGGCCCCGGACCTGGTCATCATGGACGTGCGGCTCCCGGGCATGGACGGCCTGGTGACCTTCCACGCCATGAAGAAGGTGGCCCCCCGTCTTCCGGTCATCATCATGACCGCCTTCGGCACCACGGAGACCGCCATCGAGGCCACCAAGATGGGGGCTTTTGACTACATCCTGAAACCCTTTGACATCCCCGTGATCCTGGACCTTATCCGCCAGGCCCTGAAGGCCGGACAGTTCATGCGGAGCCGGGTGGAGGTGGGGGCCGCGCCCGGGGATGCCGCGCCCGACGCCCTGGTGGGCAAAAGCCCGGTCATGCAGGAGGTGTACAAGGCCATCGGCCGGGTGGCCCCCACGGATGCCACGGTCCTCCTCCGGGGCGAATCCGGCACAGGCAAGGAGCTGGTGGCCCGGGCTCTGTACCAGTACAGTCTCCGGGCGGACAAGCCCTTCCTGGTCATCAACTGCGTGGCTATCCCCCCCACCCTTTTGGAAAGCGAACTATTCGGCTACGAAAAAGGCGCGTTCACCGGGGCCACGGACCGGCGGGTGGGCAAGATCGAGCGGGCCAACCATGGGGCCATCTTCCTGGACGAGATCGGGGACATGCCCTTTGAGATCCAGTCCAAGATCCTCAGGCTGCTCCAGGAGCGGAGCATCGAACGCCTGGGGGGCCGGGAACCCATCAACGTGGATGTGCGCATCATCGCGGCCACCAACCGGAACCTGGAAAAAGCCGTGGAGGAGGGGCGTTTCCGGGAGGATCTCTACTATCGCCTGAAGGTGGTGACCCTCACCCTGCCCCCCTTGAGGGAGCGCGGGGAGGATGTGGGGCTGTTGGCTGACTATTTCCTGGCCCGGTTCTCCCGGGATATGGGCGTGGGGAACCCGGGGGTGACCAGGGAAGCCCGGGAACTCCTCCGGGCCCATTCCTGGCCGGGAAACGTCCGGGAACTGGCCAACGCCATGCAAAAGGCCCTGATCTTCTCCCGGGGCTTTCCCCTGGAGCCCGGGGAACTCGCCCGGGCCACGGGCCAGAAGGAGGATTTCCCCACCGCTGACTCCGGCCAGGCCGAGGCGGAACAGGTGGCCAGATCCGCCGCATCCCGGGCCATTCGCACCCGCCTCTCCACCGCCGGGGAGGGGGAGTCCGTGTTCGAGGAATTCATGGACGCCCACGCCGCCCTGATCCTCAAGGAAGCCCTCACCATAACCGCCGGCAACCGCACCCGCGCCGCCAAGATGCTAGGCATGAGCCGCCCCACCCTCCTGTCCA
>JAHJUF010000055.1 GCA_018829095.1 Pseudomonadota bacterium
GATGCGGCCGGGGAAGGGGAATCCGGTTCCCCGTGCCCGGAAGAGGAGGAGCCCGGCGGATTTGAGCGGGTCCTGAGGGCCGGGGTTCTTCCGGCCCGGGAGTCGGTGGCCAGAAGCGCCGTCCTGGCTCCTGGAGCCTGGCCCCCGGGCATGCCCCGGCGTCTGACCCTCCACACGTCCCTGCGCCTTGCTCTCGAACCCCCATGGCAAACCGTGTACGAGGCGGTTGACGGCCCCGTGGTTGCGGTGCGCCCATTTGGCAGGGGGAGTCTGGTGCTTTTGGCTGATCCCTTCTGGCTGTCCAACGAGGCCCTGGCCATGGAGCGCAGGCCCGCTTTCCTGGGCTGGGTCCTTTCCGGGGCCCGGCGGGTGGCTTTTGAGGAGCGTCACCTGGGGGTGGCGCGGGACCAGGGGGTCATGGTCCTGGCCCGGAAGTACCGGCTGGAGGCGCTTTTGGCAGGCATTCTCCTGGCCCTGGTTTTTGCTTTGTGGCGCAGCCTGGCCCCCTTTCTCCCTCTTCGGGAGCCCCCGCCCTCCCCGGAAGAGGAAGGCGCGGACGCGGCCCGGGGCATGGAAACCCTCCTGGCAAGGCGACTACCCCCGGCCCGGGCCCTGGAAATGGCCCTGGAGGAGCTTTCCCGCCCCGGCCCCCTGGACCGGCTGCCCGGCGAGGCCAAAAAACGGGTGGAACAGGCTGCTAGGGACCTGGCCGGAGAAATCGGCGTCAAGGACCCGGAAGAGGCCTGGAGGAGGATCGCGGAACAGGTGGCCCGGGAGGCGGGGAAATGAGGATGGGGGCGGCCCGGTTCCTTGAGTATGAAATCCGGGCGGGATACCCCTGGTGCCCGTCATCCCGGCGAAGGCCGGGATCCAGGATCATGGTAACCTTTTGAAAAGACTGGACCCCGGCCTTCGCCGGGGTGGCGATGTTGGTGGGTTTCGGACTTTTTTGCAGCCTCATCAAGCTTCGCGGGAATGAGGGGAACTTGTAGTGGTTGCAGGGTCATTCATCGTGCTGGCATGGCCTCTCCAACGAATCCCCTCCCGCCCCCCCTTTGGGAAAGGGGGGAGTCCGGCCTTGGAACGGGGAGGGTTCACCCCGATAGCCGCTTGATCTGTGTTATCTGCGTAATCTGTGGATTTTTTGCTTTTTTGCCTTACGGGAAAGGAGGCAACCGGCCTTGTCCGACACAGCCATGGATCTGGACGCCCTGAAGGAAATTCTGACCCGGGCCCGGGGGGAAGTTTCCCGGGTCATCATCGGCCAGGAAGAGGTCATCGAGCAGTGCCTCATCGCCATCTTCACCGGCAGCCACGCCCTCATCGAGGGGGTGCCCGGGGTGGCCAAGACCCTCCTGGTGCGGACCCTTTCCCGGGTCCTGGGTTCGGAGTTCTCCCGCATCCAGTTCACCCCGGATCTCATGCCCACGGACATCACGGGCACCCACATCTTCGACCTGGCCACCGGGCGGTTCTCCCTGGTGCGGGGCCCGGTGTTCACCACCTTCCTCCTGGCCGATGAGATCAACCGGGCCCCGGCCAAGACCCAGTCGGCGCTTCTGGAGGCCATGCAGGAACGCACGGTGACCATTGACCGCAAGACCCATCCCCTGAATCCCGGGTTCACCGTGTTCGCCACCCAGAACCCGGTGGAGCACGAGGGCACCTATCCCCTGCCCGAGGCCCAGAAGGACCGGTTCATGCTGAAGATCGTCATGGACACCCCCTCCCGGGACGAGGAACTTCTCCTGGCGGGCCGGACCCTCACGGACCAGGCCCCCGAGGCCGTGCTGGCCGCCGGGCTGGTGCAAACCGTGCTCCCTGAGGAGAGCCTGCCCCCCATGCGGGCGCTCCTTTTGAAGGTGGGGATCAAGGACGAGATCGTGGCCTATGCCGTGGACATCTCCCGGAAGACCCGGACCCATCCGGCGCTCCTGGCCGGGGCCGGGCCCCGGGCCACCCAGATGCTGATTTTGGCCGCCCGGGCCAGGGCCGCCATGGACGGCCGCGACTTCGCCATCCCTGACGACGTGAAATCCATGGCCCATTCCGTGCTGGCCCATCGCCTGGTGTTGCGGCCCGAGTTCGAGATCGAGGGGCTTACCGCCACGGAGGTCATGGACGGGGTGATCCGGGACGTGGCGGTTCCCCGGTGATGGTCCCGGCCCCCCGCATGGTGGCCTGGGCCGCCGTGGGCCTCGCCCCGGCAGCCGGAGTGGCGTGGATGCTGGCGGATTCGCCCTGGCCCGCCCTAGCCCTTTTTGCCTTTTTCGCGGTGCTTGCGGCGACCGACGCCCTGGTTTCGGCCCGGCGGCTGGCAGGCGTGGAGGTGACCCTGCCCGAGGCTGTGCGCCTGTTCCAGGGCCGGGAGGGGGAACTGGCCGCGGATATCGCCTTTCCCGGCTCCGCGCCCCGGTTTTTGCGCCTGGGCCTGGACGTGGCCTGGCCCCTGGTCACCCCCCAGGCGGACCGGCGGGTGGCCCTGCCCGAATCCGGCCGCCCGGCCCGGGTGGCCTGGAAGCTCTCCGGGGCCCGCCAGGGGAGCTGGCCCGTGGGAGGGATTTTTCTGGAAGCCCCGTCGTTTTTGGGATTCTGGGAGATCCGGGCCGCCCGGCGGCCTGCTTGCGAGGCCCGGGTGTACCCCAACATCCTGGCGGAGAAGGAGCGCATGGCGGGCCTCTTCCTGGGCCGGGGCGCCGGGGTCCACGCCTTTCGCATGGTGGGCCGGGGCCGGGAGTTTGAAAAGCTCCGGGACTACCAGGCCGGGGACGGCATGGAGGACATCCACTGGAAGGCCACGGCCAAGCGCCGGCGTCCGGTGACCAAGGTCTTCCAGGTGGAGCGCACCCAGCGGGTCATGGCCGTGGTGGACGCCTCCCGCCTTTCGGCCCGGCCAGCGGCCCGGTTCTCCGGAAAGGAGGAGGGGGCGGGCCAGGACGATCCCATGGCCCCGGTCCTTTTGGAGCGGTTTTCCGCCGCGGCGCTGCTCCTGGGCATGGCCGCCATTCGCCAGGGAGACCTTTTCGGCGTGGGGGCCTTTTCGGACCGTATGCGGGTCCTGGTGGGGGCCAAGGGCGGAACAGCCCACTTGAACGCCTGCCGGGAAGCCCTGTACCGGGTGACTCCCGAGCCCGTAAGCCCGGACTACTACGAGTCCTTTTCCCAACTGGCGGCCCGGGTGAGCAAACGGTCGCTCCTGGTGTTCTTCACCTGCCTGGACGACGCGGCTTTGGCGGAAAGTTTCGTGGCCAACGTGGGGCTCGCCGCCCGGCGGCATCTGGTCCTGGCTGCGGTTCTGGTCCCGGCCCGGGCCCGGCCCCTGTTTTCCGGCCCGCCCCGGGGCCTGTACCCGGACCTGGCCGGGCACCTTTTGCACAAGGAATTGAAAAAGGCCCAGCGAGAGCTTTCCGTCCGGGGGGCGGGGCTGCTGCTCCTTTCGGATGAAAACCTGTGCCCGGCCGTGGTCCAACGGTACGTGTCCATCAAGAGGAGGCAGATGCTGTGATCGTGGATCTGGCCCGATTCGTGGAGAACGGCCGGCCCTCCTGGGAGGAGCTGGCCCGGGTTCTTACGGCTCTTTCGAAAAATCCCGAGCGGGAGATGAGCCCGGAGGAGATCGCCCGGTTCCATTTCCTGTACCAGAAGGCCTCGTCAGACCTCTCCCGCCTCCATGCCCAGAGCGGGGACCGGGGCATGAAGAGCTATTTGGAAACCCTGGTGGCCCGGGCCTACGGCGAGATCCACGGGTCCCGCCCGTCCCGGCGGGTCCGGCTCCGGGACGCGGCAGCCTGGTTCTTCCTCGCGTTTCCCCGGGCCTTCCGTCGCCGGTTCGCCGCCTTTGCCCTGTGTTTTCTGGCCGTGGCCCTGGGGGCGTTGTTCGGGGCCGGGGCCCTGGTGGCCGACCCCCAGGCCAAGGAGGTGCTCCTGCCTTTTTCCCATCTCCTGGGAAACCCGTCCGAAAGGGTGGCGCAGGAGGAGTCCGGGGAATCGGACGCCGGGAAAAACGCTGCCTCCTTTTCCTCCTATCTTATGACCCACAACATCCGGGTGTCCATCTTCGCCCTGGCCCTGGGCATGACCTTCGGCGTGGGCACGGTGATGCTCATGTTCTACAACGGCGTGATCCTGGGGGCTGTGGCAGCGGACTACGTCATGGCCGGGGAGGGGTTGTTCGTGACCGGGTGGCTCCTGCCCCACGGTTCCGTGGAGATCCCGGCCTTCATCATCGCTGCCCAGGCCGGGCTGGTCCTGGCCGGGGCCCTGCTTTCCCGGAACCGGGGAATTCCCCTGGCCCACCGCCTCCGGGAGGCCCTGCCGGACCTCACGGCCCTCATCCTGGGGGTGGGCATGCTCCTGGCCTGGGCCGGGGTGGTGGAGGCCTTCTTCTCCCAGTACCACGAGCCCGTGATCCCCTACGCGGCCAAGATCGCCCTGGGGTTTTTGAACCTCTTCATCCTCGTGTGGTTCCTTTCCCGGGCAGGCTGGAAAAAGGAGGCCCCATGAGTCGGCCCCGTCCCTACGAGCGCACCATCCGCACGCCGGAGGGGGTGAGTTTCACCATCCCCCTGGCCGGACCCGTGCGCCGGGGCATGGCCTGGAGCCTGGACCTCCTCATGGTCATGGCCCTTTCCGGGGCCGTGTCCGCCGGGGTCCACAGCCTGGCCCCCCTGTCCCGTGACCTGGCCCAGGCCCTGGCCATCCTGGCCTACTTTGTTTTGTCCGTGGGCTATGGCGTCCTCCTGGAGTGGTTTTTCCGGGGCCAGACCCTGGGCAAACGGGTGTTTTCCCTCCGGGTCCTGGACGTCCGGGGGCTTCCCCTGTCCTTTCCCCAGGTGATGATACGGAACCTCCTCCGGTTCGTGGACTCCCTGCCCCTGTTCTACATGCTGGGAGGCCTGGCCAGCGTGATCAGCCCCCGGGCCCAGCGCCTGGGGGACATTGTCGCCGGGACCGTGGTGGCCCTGGAAAAGGATTTCGCCCCGCCGGACCTGGCCCAGATCCAGCCGGAAAAGTACAACTCCCTGTCCGCCTGGCCTCACCTCGTGGCCCGGCTCCGGCATCGGGCCACCCAGGAACAGGCGGATCTGGCCCTGGACGCGGTCCTGGCCCGGGAGGACCTCCTTCCCGGGGCCCGCATCCTCCTTTTCGCCGAGCTGGCCCGGGGGTTTTCCGGTCTGGTGCCCTTTCCCCCCGAGGCCACGGAGGGGATGTCCGATGAAAAGTACGTGCGCAACGTGGTCCAGGGCCTCTTTGC
>JAHJUF010000056.1 GCA_018829095.1 Pseudomonadota bacterium
AGAGAGGCCTGCATCGCGTCCGGCTCCCAGTGGCTGAAGGACGTGCTCTCCACCCCCGGCGAAGATCCGCCCCCAAGAAATCCCGAACTCGAACCGCTTCTGGTTTCCACCTTTCTCTTTGACGGCGAGGCTCCGGACCAGGATGTCATGAAGCCCGTGCTCGCCGCCGCGGGCATCCGGCGGACCGAGGACCTGTTCGACATCCTGGTGCGCCTGGGCCTCATGGACCCGCACGAGAACGTCGAACTCCTCCGCCAGGAGGTGCCCCGCCAGTTCGATGCCGTGGTGGCGGGCCGGGCCCTGCTCCTGGCCGAAAACCCGGGCTCCGTGTCGGACCCCTGCCAGCGGCGGGACTTCACGGGCCTGCCTGTTCTCACCATAGACGGCCAGAGCACCGCGGACTTTGACGACGCCATCAGCGTGGAGGGGGACGGGGATCTTCTCCGGGTGGGCATCCACATCAGCGACGTGGCCCACTTCATCCGCCGGGGCGACCTCCTGGACGCCGAGGCCCGGCGCCGGGGCAGCTCCATCTACATGCCCGATGAAAAAATCCCCATGTTCCCGCCCATCCTGGCCGAGGGGCTGCTCTCGCTCCGGGCCGGGACCGTGCGGCCGGCCATCTCGGTTCTGGTTCAGATGGACACGGACGCCAACGTCCTTTCCTACGAGGTGTGCCAGAGCCTGATCCGGGTGGGCCGCCAGCTCACCTACCACGAGGTGAACCTCATGGCCGGGGCGGACAAGGAGATCATCGCCCTGTGCAGCCTGGCGGAGAAGCTTAAGGAGCAGCGCCTGGACGCGGGTGCGGTGGTCATCAGCCTGCCCGAGGTCAACGTGTGGATCTCCCCGGAAAAGGAGATCTCCGTCCACCGCATCAACCGGGAGAGCGCCAGCCGGAACATGGTGGCCGAGATCATGATCCTTGGAAACCGCCTCATGGCCGAGTTCCTGCGGGATCACGAGTGCCCGGCCGTGTTCAGGGGCCAGCCCAAGCCCCGGGTCCGGCTTTATGAAAAAGACCAGGGCTCCTTGTTCCAGAACTGGATGCAGCGCCGCCAGCTGGCCCGGTTCTGCCTGACCCCGGACCCGGCCCCCCACTCGGGCCTGGGAGTGGAGGCCTACGTCACGTCCACCTCCCCCATCCGCAAGTACCTGGATCTCGTGACCCAACGCCAGATCCGGGGCGTCCTGGGCCTGGACAAGACTTACACCCGCCAGGAGATCATGGATGTCATCCAGGACGTGGCGCGGCCCCTGTCCAAGGTCTCCCGGTCCCAGTGGACCCGTTCCCGGTATTGGCTCATCCACCATCTGGCCTCCCGCATGGGCGTCCAGGAGGACGCCATGGTCCTGGAGCGCCGGAAGGACCGCTACGTGCTCCTCCTCACCGAAACGATGATGGAGGTGGTCCTCCCCATAACCCCCGGCATGCCCACCCTCTCCCCGGAAGACCACCTGCACGTGAAGGTCACCAAGGCCGATCCCCGCGCCCTCAACCTGGCCGTGGAACTGGCATAGAAGTCTTGAGTTGGAAGCCGGAAGGCGCGGAGCGCGCTGCCGGAAGCCCGAGGTCCGGAAAGGGTCCGGGGCCGAAGCCGCATACCCCTGGAGCCCCGGGCGGGACCTGTAGACCAAACCCGGCATTGACCCGTCCCCAAACCAACCCCTGGCCCTGGACGGGAAAACAGGGACCCGACCCCCGAAACTCCGCCCGGAAGGAACCCCGTCATGATGCGACCGCTCTCCATCCCCATCCTGGCTCTGTTTCTTTGCGCCCTTTTCTTCCCAGGCCCTGGGCTCTGCATGGGGGCCGCCCCCGGCATGGCCGGCGAAGTGACAGATGCGGAAGGCGATTCCCTCATCCTGCGGGAAAACGGCCGGAGCATCCAGGCCCGGGAAGGCACGGCCCTGTTTCCCGGGGATGAAATCACCACCGGACCGGACGCCTCTCTCCGCTTCACCCTGTCCGGGATCGGGGAATTCGCCCTGGCCGGGGACACCCGCCTGGATCTCGCGGAGGTCTTTTCCGGGGAGGAGGACGAGCCCGGGGTCCTTTCCCTGGCTGCGGGCTATTTGTGGTCCCGGGTGGACACCGGCGGGAAGCGGACCGTGGAGGTCCACACCCCCACCACCGTGGCCGGGGTCCGGGGCACGGAGTTCGAAACCGTGGCGGCCCTGGACGGGTCCACGGCCGTGGCTGTGGACGAGGGAACTGTGGAGGTGACGGTCGGGGAGGAAGCGGTCATGGTGGGTCCTGGCCAGATGTCCGGAACCGGTCCGGACCTGGCTCCGGAACCCCCGGCCCCCGCGCCGGAAAAGGCCCGCCGGGACTGGGGCGCCTGGAGGAAAACGCGCCGGGAAAACCTCATGGAGAGGCTCCCGGCCGGGGCGGCCCGGCTCCGGGCCACCATGGAGCGCCTGGACCAGCGGGCGCAAAGGGACCGGGAGCGGATGCTCTCCCAGGCCGAGACCCTGGCCCGGGACGCGGCCCGGCTGAAGGGGCTTGCCAAGACCCGGGGGCCCGAGGCCAGGGAGGCGCGCAAGGAAGCCTGGAAGAGGTTCGCGGACGGCTTTCAGGGCCTCCGGGGCACGGTCCAGTCGTTCCGGGGCTCCATCAGCCGGGCCCGGGCCTGCGCCCGGCTCTGCCACGTGGTTTCAGCGGCCTTTGAAAAGGAGCGGGAACGCTATGGGGACCAAGCCCCGGCCGTGGAAGCCGACCTGAAACGGGTGGAGGAACTGGCCAGGGAAATGAAGCGGGACGTCCAGGGCCTCAGACGGGAAATCCGAGAGAAATTCAAGGATTTCCGCAAGCTCGCCCGGGGCCGGGAAAAGGCGGGTTCCTGAAACGGACGTTGGTTTTTGGCCTTTGCTCCCGGCATGGCGGATGGAAAAGCCAGCCGGGCGCAAAGGACGGGAAGTCCCTTTTTCCGCATCTCCCTTGACGGGACAGGCACAATATCCGTATATTGCCATACGTAAATAAATCGTGACCCTGAACCTTTCCGGAAGAACATTCCATGAAAAAAGCGATTCCGGCCATCCTCCTTGTTGCCGCGTTTCTGGTCGCCTTCCCGGCCGTTTTTTGCCGGGCCGAGGGGCCGTTGCCCGAGGTACCCACCCCGGGCCTGGTCACCATGGTGGACCTGGGTGCCCACAAGTGCATCCCGTGCAAGATGATGGCCCCCCTGATCAAGGAACTCCAGGCCGAGTACGCGGGCCGGGCCTCGGTCATCTTCATCGACGTATGGGAAAACCGGGACCAGGCCAAGCGGTTCGGCATCCGTGGCATTCCCACCCAGATCTTCTACGACCGGGAAGGCGGGGAAGTGGAGCGCCACGTGGGCTTTTTGGACAAGAAGAGCATCCAGGACATGTTCACCCGACTGGGCGTGCCTCCAGCGGAAGGAGCCCCCTGATGCTGGACGGGTTTCTGATCAGCGTGAACCAGTGGATGGGCGGGGGCCTGGCTCTGGCTGCGGCAGGCTGTTTCCTCTGGGGCATGGTGAGCGTGATCTTAAGCCCCTGCCACATGGCCTCCATCCCCCTCATCGTGGGCTACGTGGCCGGGGAGCGGCACCGGGTGAAGGCCAGCACGGCAGCCCGGTACGCCCTGGCCTTCACCCTGGGCCTTTTCATCACCATCGCCCTGATGGGGGTGGCCTGCTCCCTTTTGGGGAGGATGCTGGGGGATGTGGGGCCCTGGTGGACCATCCCCGTGGGGCTCATCCTGGTGTGGGTGGCCCTGGACATGCTGGGGGTGGAGGCCTGCTCCATGGGCGGGGGCCTCCTCTACCGCCTGCGGGTCAAGGGGCTTTCCGGGGCCCTGATTCTGGGGCTTGCCTACGGGGTCCTGTCGGGTTCCTGCACCTTCGGATTCATCGCCCCCATCCTGGCCGTCATCACCATCCAGGAACGAATCGCCACGGGGGTGCTGTTCATCATCCTCTTCGGCCTGGGCCACTGCCTGCCCATCGCCGTGGCCGGGTCCAGCACGGCCCTGGTGCGCCGGGTCCTGGAAAGCGGGCGCTACCAGCGCGGCGGCCTTTGGTTCCGGAGGCTGGCGGGCGTCACCATCGCCTGCATGGGCCTGTATTTCATCGCCCGCCCCTTCATCCAGACCTTCTCCGCCTAGCCCGCGCCACGGCCGCCTGAAGGCCCGGCGAACCCGGCCATTGTCCCCTCATGGGCCTGTGTTGTAGAATGCCCACATGAACCCAACCCCTGCCACCCGATCCACGGAGCCCGGGCCGCCCCGCCGCCGATGGGGAAAAACCCGGGGCGCGCTCCTTTTCCTGGCGGCCCTGGTCCTGGCCTCGGCCGGGGCCGAGGCCTTCCTCCAGGCCACGGGCCTGGCGGACCGGGGGTTTTCCTTTTTCATCCGCCACATGGACCGGGACGTCTCCTTCGGCGGCTATGTCTCTGACCCGGACCTCTTCTGGCGCATCCGGCCCGGCGCGGAGATCTTCATCGAACTTCCCGGCCGGCCCTCCTTCCACGCCCGCTCCAATTCCCACGGCCTCCGGGGCCCGGATTTCCCCACGGAAAAACCACCCGGCGAAAAGCGCATACTCTTCCTGGGGGACTCCATCACCTTTGGCCTGTTCCTGGCGGATGAAGACAGCCTCCCGGCCCGGGTCCAGGCGATTTTGGCCGAAACGGGCCATTCCGAATGGCGGGCCGTGAACGGGGCGGTCACGGGCTACACCTCCCAGCAGGGGCTCTTGTACCTGGAAAAGGAAGGGCTCTCCCTGACGCCGGATCTGGTGGTGGCCTGTTTCGGAGCCAACGACGCCAGTTTCCGGCTCCTGTCGGACCGCCAGTGCCGGAGCCTCACCCGCCCGGGGAGCCTGGCCCGGCGTTTCGCCCTGGCCGGGCTGGTGGAAAAGGCCCGGGCCCGGCAGGCCATGGCACGCCGGGAAGAGGATGTGAATTGGGTGCTCCGGGTGGGGCCCCTGGAGTTTTTCGAAAATATGGCCCGCATGGCCCGGATAAGCCAAGAGGCCGGGGCGCTGGCGCTTTTCCTGGCCACTCCGGGCCGCCACCCCGCCTTTCCCGGCCAGCCCCCGGTCTGGGAGGCGGTCACCAGTCCCCAGACCCGCCGGGCCGCCCTGGATTCCGGGGCGGGATTTTTGCCCCTCACCGGCCTCAGGGCCACGGACCCGGAAGACAACTCCGCCCTGTTCTACGATTCCTGCCACATGACGGGCCGGGGCAACGACCTGGCCGCACGGCGGGTGGTGGACTGGATGGAGGAGAACGGATTGCTGGATGGAAGGGATTGACTCGGGGTTTCCGGTCTGGATCGGTTGCCGGAAGAAAGGCCCGAGTCCGGCGGCCATGTTTCCGCTTTTCCAGGACGCCTCGGCCCTTGAACTCAATCCCCCCAACCTCCCCTTGAGAAAGAGGGGGGGCAGTTCGGACCGTGCCTCAAAAAGAGCCTCTTTTTGCCCACCGCCCAAATCGGGCCGCCAGGGCAGGGGGGCCGGGCCGCTGGCCCTGCTACACGCTAATCACGCTGTCTGCCAGTTGCATGCTGGTCACGATGTCCAGCATGTTCGTGGTCTCGCCGATTTTCTTTTGATCCAGCAGGTTGAAGTGGGTGAGGCAGGTGCCGCACACCAGGATGGAGGTTTTTGCCTTTTCGCAGGCCTCCAGGGCTTCCAGGTGGGGCGAGCCGGCCACCGCGCATTTCACCCCGCTGTTTACGAACACCAGACGCCACAACTCCGGGCCCATCTCGGGCAGGGTCTTCAGGAAGTTGCCCAACAGGGCCGCCCCCAGGGCGTCGTCTCCCCGGCCCATGCGGTCCGCAGCCACCAGGACCAGGACCTTTCTGGCGGCTCCCTTGGGGGAGGCTTGCCTGGGGGCAGGGGAGGGGGCGGTGGTCTGTCCCTGGCGTTCGCCCTCGATCCGGAATCCGCCCTCCACGGCTTCCACGGTCACCGAGAACCCCTGATGGCCAAGGAACCGGCCCACGTTCTCCCGGGCCGCCTCGCTGTCCACGAGGACAGCCACCTGGGACGAGCCGTCCTTCTCGATAGCCTGCTTGGTCCTTAGCACGGGGGCCGGGCAGGCCAGTCCCCGGCAGTCCAGTTCCTTCATGTGGTTCCTCCCTTGGGGCCGTTGTCCAAACAACCGGCCGCCAGATCCTACCCAAAACCCCCTCCCGTGTCCATTCGATGCTTTCAATGGCAACAGGCCCGGGAATAGAGGCTGTATATCTTGCCTCTAATACCCGGCCGTGAAAGTACTAGGAAAAAGGTGTTAGGAAAACAGGGGTGGGCCTTAGGCGTTGGTATGACGACAATCCTTGGAATATCGGGTAAGTATGAGAAGAAAAAACCTACTTTGTACCGATTGCAAAGGTTTTTCCCCTCATGCATTCTATCAGTCAAGTATGGAGTTCATTTTCCTTCCGCAGTTCTGACCGTAGCACTTTTCTCCGTTTCACCAACGCTCCGAGCCTGAAAAGGGGGTCTTCATGAAGCCGTCTCGCCTTATCCTCGTGGTCCTAGTTCTTCTCTTCGTACCCGGTCTGGTTTTCGCCGGGGGAAGCTCCACCGCCTGCAAGACCAAGTATCCCGTGGTCCTGGCCCATGGTATGGGAGCCTCGGCCGAGATACTGGGAATCGTGGACTACTGGTGGGGCATCGAGGGTGCGCTGGAGGGCGAGGGCGCCAGGGTGTACATCACCAGCGTGAACGGCATGGACTCCACGGAGAACAAGGCCGCCGACTGGAAGCGCCAGGTCCTGAACATCCTGGCCGCGTCCAGGTCGGCCAAGGTGAATGTCATCGGCCACTCCCACGGCACCATATACACCCGCTGCGCCATCACCAACATGGGCCTGGCTTCCAAGGTGGCCTCCCACACCAGCCTGGCCGGCCCGCACCTGGGAAGCTCCGTGGCGGACGTGATCATGTACATGCCCGACAAGCTGGTGGGCGTGGGCACGAACGTGCTGGATTTCATCTACGCCTTTGTGTTCGGCGACACCAACCCGGACACCTACACCAACGTTCTCCAACTCACCACGGGCTACATGAAGAACGTGTTCAATCCCAACACGCCCAATGTGTCCGGCATCTACTACCAGAGCTGGGCCGCCAAGGCCAAATGGAGCTGCCCCAGCGTGGTTCTGGAGCCCACGTGGATCCTCATGCTGGCCATGGAAGGCGACAACGACGGCCTGGTGGGCGTGAACTCCGCCAAGTGGGGAAACTTCCGGGGCGTGCAGCAAGCGGCATGGTACAGCGCGGGCTGCGACCACCTGAACATGGTGGGCCAGCTTTTCGGCATGACTCCGGGATTTAGCGCGCCGGACTTCTTCGTCTCCGTAGTGAAGGACCTGAAGAATCGGGGGTACTGAAACCCCGGGAAAAGAAGGGTATAGGGGAGGCAAAGGGGGCCGGGGGCTCCGCCGCTTCCCTGCTGAAAACCGGGCCGGGACCGACAGGTCCCCGGCCCGGTTTGTTTTTTGGGGCCGGAGTCTTGGGGTTCGGGAGGATGAAAAGGAGAAATCCCCCTGCGCCCCTCCCTCTTTCAAAGAGGAGAACCCGGCCGCAGGTTCCGGATACCGGGCTTTACTTGTTCGGCCCGGACCCTTACATTGGATGCTAGTGATGTCCGGGGCGTGAACCGCAAAAGAATGACAGGGAGGAAATCCTCTTGGACTTGAAGCCCCTTTTTTCGCCCAGGTCCGTGGCGGTCATCGGAGTTTCCCTGGGAAACGACCGCCACCCGGCCAACGTGATCTTCAACAAGAACCACCTGCGCCACAGGGTGAAGGTCTTTGCCGTAAACCCCAAGGGCGGCAGCCTTCTGGGGGAAACCGTCTACAAGGACGTGGGCTCCATTCCGGAAAAGGTGGATCTGGCCGTGGTGGCTGTGCGGGCCGACCTGGTGCCCGGGGTGATCCGCCAGTGCGTTGATGCAGGGACCGCCGGAGCGGCGGTCATCTCCGGCGGGTTTGCAGAGGTGGGCCGCCAGGACCTCCAGGAGGAGATCGTGAAGATCGCCCGGGACGCGGATTTCCCGCTCATCGGCCCCAACTGCCTGGGGGTGTACGCGCCTGCCTACGTGGACACCTTTTTCCTCCCTGCCGAGCGCATGATCCGGCCGGAACAGGGCAACGTGGCCCTGGTGTCCCAGAGCGGCGGCATCCTGGTGGATCAGATGATCAAGTTCGCCGAGGAGGGGGTGGGGATTTCCATCGCGGTTTCCATCGGCAACAAGGCCCTGGTGCGGGAACTGGATCTGTTGCGCCACCTTTCCGAGGACGAGAATACGGACGTCATCGCTTTCTACGTGGAAGGGTTCAGCAAGGGCGAGGGTCGGAGGTTTGTCCTGGAAGCCGTAAAAAGCAAAAAACCCGTCATCGTGGTGAAGAGCGGCAAGAGCGAGGCCGGAAGCCGGGCGGTATCCTCCCACACGGCCTCCCTGGCCGGGGACTACCGGGTGTTCTCCTCGGTCCTGGCCCAGTACGGGGTGGTGGAGGCGAAAAATGAGCTGGAACTCGTCTCCTTCTGCGAGGCTCTTTCCTGCTACAAGACCCCCCCCCTGTGCGGCCGGGTGGGCATCATCACCGGCAGCGGCGGGCACGGGGCCATGGCCGTGGATGCCTGCTCGGACCTGGGCATCCAGGTGCCGGGGCTTTCCGGCCCCCTGAAGGAAACCGTCCACCAAAGCCTGTCGGAAAGCGTGGCTCAGATCGCCTCGGTGACGAACCCCATCGACCTCACCGGAAGCGCGGTGGACGACGATTTCGTGAACACCGCCGTGGCCCTGGCCAGCTCCGACGAGGTGGACTGCTTGCTCCTGCTGCTTCTCCCCTATTTGCCGGGCATCACCTCGGACCTGGGCGCGCGGCTCTCCTCCGTGTACCAGAGGCTGCAAAAGCCCGTGGTGGCCTACGTGCCCCGCCTGGAAAAGTACCGGATGCTCATCGAGGGATTTGAACTGAACCGGGTTCCCGTGGCCCCGTCCATTGAGGGGGCGGTGCTCATGATTGAAGCTTTGAGGAGGTGCCAGCCGTGCTGAAGGAAAAGATCGTCGGCATCCTGGCCGAGGCCCGGAAAACAGGATGGGTCATGGAGCCCCAGGCCAAAAGCATTCTTCGGGAGGCTGGCCTCCCCGTGCCGGACTTCACCTGGGCCCGGGACGAAGGGGAAGCCGCGGAGTTTGCCCGGGAAAAGGGGTTTCCCCTGGCAGCCAAGGTGGTGAGCCCGGCCATCGTGCACAAGTCCGACGCCGGGGGGGTGGCCGTGAACATCGGGAGCGAGGATCAGCTTCGGGACGTCATGGCCCGGTTTTCCCGCATGGAGGGCTTTGCCGGGGCGGTGGTGGAGCCCATGGCGGCCGGTATGGAACTCATCGTGGGCGGCAAGATGGACCACCAGTTCGGACCCGTGGTCCTTTTTGGGGTGGGGGGCACGTCCGTGGAGATCTATCAGGACACGGTGATCCGCATGGCTCCCTTGAAGGAGTCGGACGCGGATTCCATGATCCGGTCCCTGAAGGGTAAAAAGCTCCTCCTGGGTTATCGGGGGCAGCCCCCCGTGGCCCTGGAAAAGCTGAAAAAGCTTCTCGTGGACTTCTCCCGTCTCCTCATGGATATGGAAGGCCTGGTGGAGTCCATTGACCTCAATCCCGTCATGTGTTCGGACACGGCCTGCCTCGTGGCCGATGCCCGGATCATGCTTCCTCCCCCATAACAGGCTGTTGTGGGCCGGTCAGCCGGCCTTCTTTTCCTCCCGATTCTTCCGGGCCTCCATATCCACGGTCTCGCCGCAGGGGACCTCGTCCAGGTACAGGTCCGCGCTGGCCTCGGCGTCCAACAGGAACGCCAGCACGGCCTCGTACTGGGACTGGGGCATCTGTTGGAGGCGCCGGAGAAAATATTCGTCGTGGGTCTGGTGCCACTCATGGTGTGCTTCAAAGGTTTTTTCGCCCTTTTTGCCCAGCTTCAAAAGGACGTTCTTGGCGTTATTCTCCTGCTTGTAACGCGCCACCATTCCCATCTCTTCGAGCTTCTTCACGGTCTGGCTCACCGCTCCCTTGGTGATGCCCAGGACCCGGGCCAACTCGGTGATGGAAATGCCGGGGCTCTCTCCCACCCGCTCGATGACGTGCATCTGGGAAGGGTGCAGCAGATCCCCTGTGCCATAATCCAGGGGTCGCCGGGTGGCGTGGCTCACCTTGTTCACCACCCGGAAGAATATCTGTCTCAGTTCAGTCAGGTTTTCACGGCTCGGGCTCATCTCGCCTCCTTTTGAAAAGTGGATGGAATGGTATGGATATTGATCATGACTGTCAACGCTTTCCGGGCTGGTTCGGTCGTTTTCAGGGGGAGTGCCGATGATCCATTTTTCAACCTAACCATTTTATTGCATTACTTTTGCGTGCATGGTATGTATTTCATTCAAATTGAACCCTGTGTCAGCGGATTGTTGCAACGGAAAAGCCTGGGTCCGCGCTTGGTTTTCCCCATGGATTGCCGGCAGTGGGCCTTCCCGGAACACCTCCGCCAGGAGATGCCATGCAGTCTGCCCATGCCAGGGTGCTGACCCGCAATGAACTGCTCGTGGGATCCATGGGCCTGGCGGTCTTGTGGAGCCTTTCCTTTCAGAGCTACCTCCTGTTCCATGCCGTTTCGGAGTTCTTTTCCATTGCCGTGGCCTGCGGCATCTTTCTGGTGGCCTACAACACCCGGGCCATCTCCCAGAACGGCTATCTCCTTTTTCTGGGCCTTGCCTATGCCTTTGTGGCCTCCGTGGACCTGCTGCACCTTCTGGCTTTCAAGGGCATGGGCGTGTTCCCCGGCCAGGGAGCGGATCTTGGCACCCAGTTCTGGATC
>JAHJUF010000057.1 GCA_018829095.1 Pseudomonadota bacterium
CTGGGTCCCGTCCTTGACCAGGGGATTCAACCCGTTTTCCTCCTCCCAGCAGTCCGGCATGCCATCCTCATCCGTGTCGTCCGTGCAGGGCACGACCTGGAGGCTGCCCTTGGTCACGGGCAGGTTGTTCGTGAGCAGGGGGAAGGCCTTGGTGAGGTCGTTGAAATCAGCATGGCCAGAGGGCAGCGCCCCCACCAGCACCGGCACGGGCTCCATCTGGTCCCCGTTGCCCGGATTGTAGGCCCGGTCCACGGTGACGGGGGTGCCCGGGAAGGGCCCCTCCAGGCCGTAGCCCGCGAGGGGGTTCCACAGCCGGGTCTGGACCAGGTTGAAAGCAAAGGGGGTGTTGTAGACCGCGTCGGCTTTCACCGTGAACCGCACCGAGAACAGGGGGCTGAACGAGGGGTCCTTGGGCCCGCCCGTGACGGGGTCGATGGTGGCCCCGGCGAACAGGATGCGGGCGTTGGCCGTGTCCGAGTTCTCCCGGTGGGTCAGGGCGTTCACCTCCCCGCTCTGGAAGGAGAATGGGAAGGACGAGGTGATGTCGTTTTCCGTGACGGGCGTGCCGTCGGCGCTGGTGGCCGGGGCCGTCAGGAAGGCCGGGTCGTACTCCAGGGTGAAGGCCGCCCCGGCGATGCCGGCGGGGTCGTCCACCTCGATGTGCAGGTACAGGTCATCCCCCCGCTCGAACTGGGTCAGTTCGTTCCCGGACTGGTCCGTGGCCGTGAGCAAGAGGTTGTAGGCCAAGGCCGGAACAGCCCCGAACAATAGAATGAACACCGCCAGGACCGCGCCTTTGCGCATGCGGTTCATGTTTTTCCTCCTAAAGGTGAATCGGATTTTTCAGCGGCCTGGGCCGCGTATGCGCGCCGGAAGACAGGGGGGGTCAGACGATGTCCGGGGGCGGCTCGGGGGGATCGGCCAAAAGGGCGGTGAGAAGCAGGCCCGTGTCCTGGACCGGCGAGGCGGGCGCGGGAAGACCGCCCCATGCCGCCGGCGGGGCAAGGCCCATCCACAGGGATGCGTGCTGACCAGCCCCCTGGTTTTCCAAGGCCTGGGACCAAGCCGCGTCCAGGCCCGCCGCCGCGCGCATCCGGACCACAACCTGGGCGGCCACGGCCGGAAAATCCCCGCCGGCCTCCACGGAGCCCGCCAGGTCCCGCAGGGAGACCACAGCCTCGGCCAGGTCCAGGGACCCGGTGAAAGCGGCCTTGCCTCCAAGAGCGGGCATCCCGGCCGAAAGAAGCGCCAGGGCCAGGAACAGGCTGGTCAAACGACGGGCCATGAAGGGCTTTCCCATGGGAAGGGGGGCGGGCGGTCCCTTGAGGGGGCCGCCGGGCTATGCACGGAACTATGTCGCAGTAGTATAGGGTTTTCCGCTCTCGACAGTCAAGGAGCTTTTTGGGGACAGAGGCCGAAGGCGAGGGGGATTTCCTTCAGGTCATCCCCCATGAGCTGG
Source organism: Pseudomonadota bacterium (assembly GCA_018829095.1). Classification (GTDB taxonomy): domain Bacteria; phylum Desulfobacterota; class Desulfobacteria; order Desulfobacterales; family Desulfatibacillaceae; genus JAHJUF01. The sequence continues at coordinate 1,460 of JAHJUF010000057.1, forward strand.
CCCCCGGTGAAGGAGAGAGGGGAGCATACCCGGGCCGGGGCCGGATCTTCTCCCTGGCCGGGCTCCCCTTCAGCCCCCCTGCCCTTCCCGGCATGGGCTGCATCCTCCCGGACCCGGAAGGTGAAACGCGCCAGGGGGACGTCCCTGCCCGAGATTCCCCGGGCCGCAGCCATGACCACGATGAGGCGGCCGGGCTCCCGGTCGTTCACCACGTGCATCATGGACCGGGTGGCCCCGGTGCGGTCTGTGAAGACGTATTCCAGGACCCCGGCATCGTAGGTAAGGACCAGCTTGAACCCCGCCAGTCCCCGGACCTCGTCCACGGACACGATCACCTCCGCCTGGCCGCCGGGGACGCCGCAGGCCGGGGGCGCGTATACTGTGGCCGCAATCCCGAGGCGGGGCAGGGCCAGGAGCAGAAGGGCCAGCAGGCAAAAGGTCTTGGTCGCTCGGTTCATGGGCCTGAAAGGCTGTTTGGGTCTGGTCCGACTATTGAGGGCTCTGCATCAAGTCAGGAATCCACCAAAACCGTCATTCCGGCGAAGGCCGGAATCC
>JAHJUF010000058.1 GCA_018829095.1 Pseudomonadota bacterium
CTCCGGGCACTGGGAGAACTACCGGGAGAACATGTACACCGCCTCCATCGACGAGATGGATTACGCCATCAAGCCCATGAACTGCCCAGGGGGCATGCTCCTGTACAAGGAAAAGCACCACTCGTACAAGGACCTCCCCATCCGGGCCGCCGAAATCGGCCTGGTGCACCGCCACGAGCTTTCCGGAGTGCTCTCCGGGCTTTTCCGGGTCCGGGCCTTTCACCAGGACGACGCCCACATCTTCATGATGCCCGACCAGATCACGGACGAGATCCTGGGGGTGCTGAAACTGGTGGAGCGCGTCTACGGCACCTTTGGCCTGGGGTTCGACCTGGAGCTTTCCACCCGCCCGGCCAAGTCCATCGGCAGCGACGAGCAGTGGGAGACGGCCACCATCGGCCTGAAGGACGCCCTGGCGCGCTACGGCGCCGAATACAAGATCAACGAGGGCGACGGCGCGTTCTACGGCCCCAAGATCGACATCCACATCAAGGACGCCCTGGGCCGGACCTGGCAGTGCGGCACCGTCCAGCTGGACATGTCCCTGCCCGAGCGCTTCGACCTCTCCTTCGTGGGCGAGGACAACCAGCGCCACCGGCCCGTCATGATCCACCGGGTGGTGTACGGTTCCATCGAGCGGTTCTTCGGCATCCTAACCGAGCATTTCGCGGGCAAGTTCCCCTTGTGGATGGCCCCGGTCCAGGTGGGGGTGCTGGCCATGAACGACGAGATCGTGCCCTTTGCCGCCGAGGTGGCGGCCAAGATGCGGGACCAGGGGCTCCGGGTGGAGCTGGATGACCGGTCCCAGAGCATCAACCGCAAGGTCCGGGACGCCCAGATGCGCCAGATCCCCCTCATGGTGACCGTGGGGGAAAAGGAGCGGGCGGCCGGCACGTTCGCCGTGCGGACCCTGGACGGGAAGGTGCGGTACGGGGTGGCGCCCGAGGCGTTCCTTGCTGCGGTGGAAGGGAACATCCGGGCCCGGAACCTGGAAGTTCCGTCTTTTTGAGAGCCTCTTCCGGGGGCTTGGCGGCAAGGGAATCCATTTTCCTCTTGCATAGCCTCCGGGGGTATTGTAGTTTCTTAGGTTAAGCCTGTGCCCAGAGGGGGCGCAGCCATTCGGGGTTCATTCCAGGGAAGGCTTGAGGCCTGGGTATTCGGCCCGGAAAGACATGACTGCAGGAGGTGAAAGCATAAACAACAGGGTCAATATCAACAAACGCATCCGGGCCAAGGAAGTCCGCCTGATCGACCAGGAAGGCGCCCAGTTGGGGATACTGCCGCTGCATCAGGCCCAGGCTGTGGCCGATGCCGCCGGGCTCGATCTGGTGGAGGTCTCGCCCAACGCCTCTCCGCCGGTCTGCAAGGTCATGGACTATGGGAAGTACAAGTACCAGCAGACCAAGAAGCTGCAGGAGGCCAAGAAAAAGGCTTCCACCTTCCAGGTGAAGGAAATCAAGGTACGGCCCAAGACTTCGGATCACGACCTGGAAACCAAGATCGGCCACATCAAGCGATTCATCGAAAACCGGGACAAGGTGAAGGTCACCGTCATGTTCCGGGGCCGGGAAATCGCCTTTGCGGACCGGGGCCGGGCCATGCTGGAGCGGGTACGGGAAGCCACCGTCGAATACGCCACCGTGGAGCAACTTCCCAAATTCGAGGGACGCACCATGATGATGGTGCTGACTCCCAAGTAGGCCGAAAAGCAACCGTCCGGGCGCCAAGCCGGGCCAATGGGCCGGCGGGGTGTTTTTCGTCCGCCTAGGGGCGGTCGTGGGGCGGAGAAGTTTTTTTTGGAACGGACAGGGATCACGCGCGTTCAGGCCGGGAGAGATGCCCGGTTCGCGCCGGAAGAAAGGTACTACGCCATGCCCAAGATCAAAACCAACCGGGCCGCGGCCAAGCGATTCAAGAAGACGGGGAGCGGCAAGATCAAAGTCGGCCACGCCTTCGCCAGTCACATCCTTGGCAAGAAAACGCCCAAGAGGAAGCGGCGCCTGCGCAAGAGCTTCCTTCTGGACAAGACCAACATGAAATCCGTGCACAGGCTCCTGCCCAACCTGTAAGGGCCGCACGATTCGGGAGACAAGACATGCGTGTCAAACGTGGATTCAAGGCCAGGCGCCGGCGCAAGAAGGTGCTCAAGCTGGCCAGGGGTATGCGCGGAGGCCACAGCAAGCTTTTCCGCACCGCAGCGGATACGGTGGACCGGGCGCTGAGTTTCGCCTTCCGGGATCGCCGGGTTCGCAAGCGCGATTTCCGCCGCCTGTGGATCGTGCGCATCAACGCCGCGAGCCGGATGAACGACCTGTCCTACAGCAAGTTCATAGCGGGATTGAAGTGCCTGAACGTGGAACTGGACCGCAAGGTCCTGGCCGAGCTCGCCATCAGCGATCCGGCTGCGTTTTCCACCATTGCGGGAATGGCCGCCTCCGCCTAGTTTCCCCCGGATGCAGCCCCTGCCGGTTCCGGGACAAAGAGGATGGGGCCACCGGACTTTTCGCCCGGGTGGCCCCATCCTCTTTGCCCGCCCGGCGGGGGCGTTTCCGTGGGGGGCGCGGACCCGGCGGCAAACCTGCGGGTTCCCATCACCCGATCCATCCGGGGAGCCCCCCGGATTCGCCCGGATTCCCCATGAAGGACCGCATCCAGGAAGTTCGCCAAAACGCGCTTTCGGCCCTGGAAGAGGCGCGGGACGAAAAGGCCGTGGCTGACCTTGCTGTGCGCTTCCTGGGCCGCAAGGGAGAGGTGTCCGCCCTGCTGCGCGAGGTCTCCAGCCTCCCCGTGGAAGTGCGCCCCGAGGCCGGCCAGCTGGCCAACATCCTGAAAAAAGAGCTTTCCTCCGCCTTCGAAGCCGCTGAAAAGCGCCTGGCTGAAGCTGCCGCCGAAACGGCCGGGACCCTGGACGTGACCCTGCCCGGCCGCAGGCTAGCCCAGGGGCGCTTCCACCCCCTCACCCAGGTTTGCGACGAGATCTGCCGAGCCTTCGTGCGCATGGGCTTTTCCGTGGTGGAAGGCCCGGAGGTGGAGGCGGACTACTACAACTTCGAGGCCCTGAACTTCCCCCCCGAACACCCGGCCCGGGACATGCAGGACACCTTTTTCGTCTCGGAGAAGGTGGTGCTGCGGACCCACACCAGCCCGCTCCAGGTCCGCACCATGGAAAAGACCAGGCCGCCGGTGCGGGTCATCGCCCCGGGCAAGGTCTACCGTTGCGACTCGGACATCACCCACACCCCCATGTTCCAGCAGGTGGAGGGCCTGGTGGTGGACGAAGGCATCCGGTTTTCGGACTTGAAGGGCGTGCTGGCCGCCTTTGTGCACCAGATCTTCGCCCCGGACACCCCCCTGCGTTTCCGCCCCAGTTTCTTCCCCTTCACCGAGCCCTCGGCCGAGGTGGACATCGGCTGCGTCATGTGCGACGGCTCCGGCTGCCGGGTGTGCGGCCATACGGGCTGGCTGGAGATTTTGGGTTCGGGCATGGTCCACCCGGCGGTGTTCGAGAACGTGGGCTACGACCCGGAAAAATACACCGGATTCGCCTTTGGCCTGGGGGTGGAGCGCATCGCCATGCTGAAATACGGCATCGACGACATCCGGCGTTTCTACGAGAACGACGCGCGTTTCCTGGGGCAGTTCTGATGCGGATTTCCTATTCCTGGCTATCCAAGTACGTGGACCTTCCCGCTGACCCCCAGGGCCTGGCCGACACCTTGACCATGGCCGGCCTGGAGGTGGAGGCGGTCTGGGACCGCCACGCCTTCCTGGACACCGTGCGGGTGGCCCGGGTCCTTTCCTGCGAACCCCTGGCCGGGTCGGACCATCTGTCCTTGTGCCGGGTGGAGGCGGGGGGCTCGCCGGTCTCCGTGGTGTGCGGGGCGGGAAACGTCCGGGTGGGGCTTTTGGCCCCCCTGGCCCTGCCGGGCACCCGGCTCCCCGACGGCTCGGTGGTGGAGGCCCGGGAGGTCCGGGGCCTGCGTTCCGAAGGCATGCTCTGTTCCGAATGGGAACTGGGGGTGGGCCTGGACCGGTCCGGGCTCATGGAGCTTTCCTCCGGCCTGGCCGTGGGCGCGTCCGTCAACAAGGCCCTGGGGCTCTCCGATCCCTGCCTGGAAATCTCCATCACCCCCAACCGGCCCGACTGCCTGTCCCTTCTGGGCATCGCCCGGGAAGTTTCGGCCATCACCGGCGCGGCCCTGCGCCCCCCGGAGGCGGCCCTGCCCCCCGGGGAAGGGGACATCACGGCCCACACCTCCGTGACCATCGATTCCCCGGACCACTGCCCCCGGTACTCGGCCCGGTTGTTGCTCTCCATCGCCGTGGGGCCTTCGCCCTTCTGGCTGGCGGACCGGCTCATCTCCCTGGGCTTGCGGCCCATCAACAACATCGTGGACGTCACCAATTTCGTCATGATGGAGACAGGCCAGCCGCTCCACGCTTTTGACTTCGACCTCCTGGCCCAAAACCGCATCGTGGTGCGCACAGCCTCCGAGGGCGAGCGGTTCACCACCCTGGACAGCCAGGAAAAGACGCTTTCCGCCGACATGCTCATGATTTGCGACGGCGAAAGGCCCGTGGCGCTCGCCGGGGTCATGGGCGGGCTCAACTCGGAGATCTCCGGGGCCACGAAGAACGTCCTGATCGAGAGCGCCTATTTCAATCCGGCCTCCATCCGCAAGACCGCCCGCCGCCTGGGCTACCACACCGAGGCCAGCCACCGGTTCGAGCGGGGCACGGACCCCGAGGGCACGGTGTCCGCCGCCGACCGGGCGGCCCAGCTCATGCTGGAGACCGCCGGGGGGGCCCTGGTCTCCGGCGTGGCCGACGCCCATCCCGCGCCCTGGGAAGGGCCGGTCATCGGGCTTTCCGCAGCCCGGACCAACGCCATTTTGGGCACCGAAATCCCGGCGGCGGAGATCCGGTCCCTGCTCGCGTCCGTCTCCATGGAGGTCCGGGAGCTTTCCGAAGACCGGATGGAGGTGCGGCCTCCCGGTTTCCGGCCTGACGTGACCCGGCCCGAGGACCTGGTGGAAGAGGTGGCGAGGCTGTGGGGCTACGACCGCATCCCGGTCACCAGCCCGGTCTCCACCATGGAAGCCCCGGCCCTTGACCCGGCCCGGGAGTTCACGGCCCGGGTCAAGGACCTGGCCGTGTCCCTGGGTTTTGGGGAAACCATCCAGTACAGCTTCGCGTCCGTTGACTCCCCGGACCGCCTGGGCCTGCCCCCGGACCACGAGGCCCGGCGCATCCTGCCCATCAGAAACCCCCTGACCGAGGACCAGGCCGTCATGCGGACCTCGCTGTTCCCGGGGTTGTTGGAAACCGTGGCCCGGAACCTGAACCAGAACAACCGGGACCTGTGGATCTTCGAGGCGGGCAAGGTTTTCCTGGCCCGGGGAGCGGACGAGCTCCCTGACGAGCCCCAGTACCTGGTCCTGTTCATGACCGGCTCCCGACCCGGACGTCTGTGGGGGGAAAAGCCCGAGCCTTGCGGCTTCTTCGACATGAAGGGCGCGGTGGAGGGGCTCCTGGCCGGGGCCCGGATTCCCGAACCCGGGTTTGAACGCCTGGCCGCAGCAGATTGCCACGCCCTGGTTCCGGGGCGGGCCGCCTCGGTGAGGTGTAGGGACGCCCTCCTGGGAACCCTGGGCCAGGTGCGCCCCGAAGTGGCGGCCGCCTTTGGGGTCAAGGCCCCGGTCTTCGCGGCCGAGCTGTCCCTGGACGCGCTTCTCCTAAGTTGCGCAGACCGGGTGCGGTACCGTCCCCTCCCCAGGTTCCCGGCCACCACCCGGGACGTGACCCTGGTCCTGGACCGGAGGGTGGAGGCCAGCCAGGTTCTGGCCCGGGTCCGCGCCTTTGGCCACGAGTGGATGGAGTCCGTTGACCTGGTGGACGTGTACGAGGGCCAAGCCATCCCCGAGGGCAGGAAAAGCCTCTCGGTGCGCGTCACCTACCGC
>JAHJUF010000001.1 GCA_018829095.1 Pseudomonadota bacterium
ACGGACCGGCGCACATGGTCCGGGTAAAGGATCTCCAGGCAGATCCCCGCCCCCACCGGGCCCAGGAACGTGTCCACGGCCCGGGGGGAGACGCCCGCGGTGAACCGGGCCGGGGCCGTGTAGAAATCCCCCATAAAGTCGAAGATCCCATCCTTTTCCCCGTAGGGAAGCAGGATGTGCTTGTCGTACCAGGCCAGGGTCCCGTCCCCGGACGCGAAATAGGCGCTGTTCCAGGTGTTGCCCTTGCGGTCCTCCCGCAGGCCCCCGGCGATGAGCAGGGTGTTTTCCGGAAGCGCCGCCATGATGGAGGAGAACATCCGGTCGTTCACCGCCGCCGGGGAGTTCAGCACCGTCTCGGGCCACACCACCACGCATCCGGCCCCGGGCTCCGGGCACCCGCTCTGGCTCAGGTATCGGGCCACCCGGTTGGTGATGCTCATGCCGCTCCACCGCTCCCTCTGGCTGAAGTTGCCCTGGACCGCCACGGCGGAAAGCTCTTCGCCATCCGGGGCGTAACGGGCCAGGGCCACCGCCCCGTACAGCACGGGCCCCAGGACCGCCAGGGCCAGGAGGGCGGCCTCGGCCTTCATGACCGCCAGCCGGGCCCCGCCCCGCCGCTTTTCCAGAACCTGGAAAAGAACGCCGTTCACCAGGGCCAGGACAAAGCTCAGGCCGTACATGCCCCAGAGGTCCGCCGTCTGGAGAAAGAGGGGAAAGGGGACCACCGCCGTGCCCAGGATCCCCCAGGGGGCCAGGAGCCCCACCGCCTCCTTGGCGTACTCCATGAGGGTCCACAGGGCGGGAACCGTGAGGACCGCGAAGAGGAGTCCGGGCCGGCGCAGGGCCCGGAACGCCGCGCCGAACAGGCCGTACAGGAGCGCGTAGGGCAGGCCCACCAAAAGCGGCACGAACAAGAGGGCTGTCCAGAGGGGTTTTTCGTACTCCACGGTGATGGCGTAAAACAGCCAGTGCCCCATCCCGGCCACCAAAAGCGAGCCGAAAAAAAACCCCAGGCCAAAGGCCCGCCAGGGGGAGCGCGTCCGGGCCAGGGCCATGAACAGGGGGACCAGCCCCACGAAGGCCAGGGGCCAGAGGCCGGCCTTGGGAAAGGAGAGAAGCACCAGAAGCGCGGAAACCAGGGTCAGGAGCATGGGGGCCGGGTCCGTAACAGGCTGATAAGGAGTGCCTTTTCCTTGTATCCCGGCCGGGGCGCGGGGAAAACCCCTTTTTTTGGCGTTCCGGACAGAATGGGGCGGTCGCGCGCACCCCGGGTAAAGGGGCGAATGGACCGCAAAAGGCAATCCTAATGGGGAGCAATGGCCTGGGAATGGGGCTTTTTGTAGCTTTGTCAAAAAGGCGTGTTGACTTTGCTGGTGCGGTTATCGGTTTTTAACCGGAAAGCCAAGCGGGCCGGGGGTGAAGGCTGGGGGGGGGCGGGGTCAGCAGTCGGGTTTCCGGTCCCTGGAATCGGCCAGGCTCGCGGCGAGATCCCGGAGGAGTTCCCGGAGGCGTCGGGGGCCAAGCTCCCGGGCCTTGTCGGCCCGGATGCTGATCTCCATGCCCTCGGACACGGTGAATCGATGCCAGGTTTGATCCGCCATGAAAACCAGGGTGTCGTCGTCGCTGCCGTCCCAGGCGAAGGCCGGGGGGGCAGCCTCATGGATTTCCGTTTCCCGGACCGCCTCGGGGGCCCATCCGACATACTCCCTGGTCAGGGGGGACCCGAAATCCGTTCCGTCTCCCGTGATCGCCTCCAAGAGGGCCTGGTCGTCCAGGCCCGGGAGAACCTCGCTGATGCGCTTCACCGGCAGGTAGGCCGCCTGGAGCCGTTTCAGGGCCAGCACCTGGAGCAGGTGCCGGTATCCGTACAGGGCCGCCGTGGCCCTTCTTCCCAAGGGTTTGTCCACCAGGCCGCGGCTGATGTAGTAACGCAGGGTCCGCTCGTTGATCCGCAGGGCCACCCGCTGGCTGGGCTGGACCGGGGCCACCAGGCCGATGAAGCGGTTGGCCGCCTCCACCAGTTCGTCCAGCCTGAGGTCCCGCCGGTTTTCGTACCGCCGGAGGGCCTCCATATGTGCGAATAATCGAGACATTTATACTGTCAATATAAAATTGTCAACAGGCCCATACTTCCTTTTCCCGAACCGCCCCCCCAAAAGGAGCGTCCGATCCTCTCCGTTCCCGCCTGCCGGGAGACCCGGGCTCTATTCATTTCCAAGTGCAAGCTTGATGCCACTGAGGTGGACAGGAACTCTCAGCCGCCATCTCCCCCTTTTTTTTCGGTCCGGGGCCCCGCTCTCCGGCTATCCCCCCGGAGGGTTGTCAGTCTTCCTTAATCTCTTATGATAATAATAAGCCTAACTGTTAAGAATGCAAGGAGTTCCGGCTTATGGGCGGAATGCCAGGCCCATCTAAAAATCCGGCAGCCGGGCTCCTAGGCTGTCAAAGGGGATGATTGCACCATAGCACCCAGCAATCACGATGACAACATGATGATTTTGCCCGGATATTTTCCAGGACAATACCCGCTGGGCATCAGGTGGGCCGCCAACCCCTTGCCCCAACCGGCGGATTGTTGGTAAAAGAACCCCTTCCCTTTTCAGGAGGCGTTATGAACCCATCGCCCGATTCCCTCTCAAAACCCCCGGCCCGGGTTTGGCTGGCAACCCTGGCGTTCCTGGCCGCGCTGGCCCTTTTTCCCCTTGCCGCGTCCGCGTCCGGAGAGGCCCTCCGGGTGTTCGTGAGCATCGCTCCCCAAGAGTATTTCGTGAAACGGGTGGGTGGGGACCGGGTGGCCGTCACGGTCATGGTGCCCCCGGGCGCCAGCCCGGCCACCTACGAGCCCCGGCCCCGGCAGATGGCCGGGCTTTCCACGGCCCGGCTCTACCTGGCCGTGGGGGTTCCCTTTGAAACCGCCTGGCTGCCCCGGTTCGCCTCGGCCAACCCGGCCATGCGGGTGGTGCGGACGGAGGAGGGCATCGAGAAGGTCCCCATGGCCCGGCACCATCACGAGGAGGAGGCGGATCACGAAGGGGAGGGGAGCGGCGGGCACGGCGTCCTGGACCCCCACGTCTGGACCAGCCCGCCCCTGGTGAAGATCCTGGCGAAAAACATCGCCAGCGCCCTGGCCCTGGCCGATCCCGCCGGGCGGGAGGCCTACGGGGCCGGGTACCGGGACTTCGCCCGGGACCTGGACGAGCTGGACGCCGAATTCAAGGCGATCTTCTCCGGGGCGGCCCACCGGGAATTCATGGTCTTCCATCCCGCCTGGGGCTATTTCGCCCAAGCCTACGGCCTGGTCCAGGTGCCTGTGGAGATCGAGGGCAAGGAGCCCAAGCCCGGCCAGCTGGCGGACATGATCGACGAAGCCCGCCACCGGGGCATCCGGGTGATCTTCGTCCAGCCCCAGAACTCCAGGAGGGCCGCCCAGACCGTGGCCAAGGCCGTCGGGGCCCGGCTGGTGACCGCCGACCCCCTGGCCGCCGACTGGATGGAAAACATCCGAAAACAGGCCACGGCCTTTGCCCGGGCCCTGGAAAAGGAATGACGGGGCCCAGGACTCCCCGGCCTTGCCAAGGTCTTTCTTTCGGCTTACAATAAAACGATTCCATTAGATCCCAATCCTTCCGCCCGCATCCTGGAGGCGGAGGAACGGAATGTTGCCCTTTCAAATCCCGGACCCAGCGAATCAAGGAAGAAAATCCATGCTCAGTCTCATGCGGAAACACGCGGCATCCTGGTTCATCAAGATCCTTCTCGGCGCCATCGTCCTGGTGTTCGTGTTCTGGGGAGTGGGCAGCTTCGGGTCCAACCGCCAGAACCGGGCTGTTGTGGTGAACGGGGAGATCGTCACCCGGAGCGACTGGGAGCGGGCCCGGGAGAACCTGGAGC